>DATMJT010000067.1:0-6506 GCA_035553735.1 Pilimelia sp. | reverse complement strand
GTCCACCGCGACCGGGGCGCCGCGCAGCACCCCCTCGGCGGTCCGCCGCGCACCGGCCGCCACCAGGTCGCCCAGCGGGAAGCCGGCCCGTTGGCAGATCTGCAGCGCGTCGAGTGCGGTGTTGGCGCCGCGCACCCGGTCGGCCAGCGCCGCGTCGGCTCCGGCCGAGGCCACCAGCGCGGCGAGCCCGGCGAAGTCCACCTGGGACCGCCCCGAGTGCAGGTCCAGGTGGCCGGCGGCCAGCTTGGCCAGTTTGCCGATGCCGCCCGCGATGGTGAGCCGGGGCACCGGGTGCCGGCGCAGGTACTTCAGCACCGCGCCGGCGAAGTCGCCCATGTCCAGCAGGGCGTCCTCGGGCAGCCCGTACAGCCGCTGCACCACCCGCTCCGAGGTGCTGCCGGTGGACCCGGCCACGTGCTGGCGGCCGGCGGCGCGCGCGACGTCCACCCCGCGGCGGATGCTGTCGATCCACGCCGCGCACGAGTAGGGCACCACGACCCCGGTGGTGCCCAGGATCGACAGCCCGCCCAGGATGCCCAGCCGCGGATTCCAGGTGCGCCCGGCCAGCTCCTGCCCGCCCGGCACGGAGATCTCCACGAGCACGTCGCCGGTGCCGCCGTGCCGGGCGGCCACCTCGGCCACCGCCTCCCGCATGAGCCGCCGCGGCACCGGGTTGATCGCCGGCTCGCCGACCGCCAGCGGCAGGCCGGGTTTGGTGACGGTGCCCACGCCGGGACCGGCGCGGAAGATCACCCCGCCGCCGGGCGGTCCGGGGCGCACGGTGGCCAGGATCAGCGCGCCGTGCGTGACGTCGGGGTCGTCGCCGGCGTCCTTGACCACGCCCGCGGTGGCGCTGCCGTCCGCCAGCTCGTGTCGGGCCAGGGCGAACGCCGGTCGTCGACCCTTGGGGAGGACGATCGACACCGGGTCCGGGAACTCGCCGGTGAGCAGCGCCGTGTACGCGGCCGCGGTCGCCGCGGTGGCGCAGGCGCCGGTGGTCCAGCCGTAGCGCAGGCCGGTGCTCCGGTCCGCCGGAGTGGCGTTCACCGCCCCAGCATGCACACCGCCGCGGCCACCCGTCAGCGCGGGGCGGGCCGGCGCGCCGCACCGCCGCGGGGCGAGACCCGGCGCGCAGCCAGGAGATCCTGGCGAGAAGGTGTCGCCATGTGGTGGAGAGTCGCCACGATCCACGAGGTGGGGGCGCGGTGACGGCCACGGTCCTGGTCCTGGGCGGCACCGGCGAGGGGCGCCGGCTGGCCGCCGCGCTGGGCGAGCGCCCCGGCATCCGGGTGGTGAGCTCGCTGGCCGGGCGGACCGCCGCCCCGCTGCTGCCCGCAGGCGAGGTGCGGGTGGGCGGCTTCGGCGGCGCGGACGGGCTGGCGGCGTGGCTGACCGCGCGCCGGGTCGACGCCGTGGTCGACGCGACGCACCCGTTCGCGGCGCGGATGACCGACAACGCGGCGCGCGCCTGCGCGGCGACCGGCGTACCGCTGGTCGTGCTCCGCCGCCCCGGTTGGGCCGCCGGGCCCGGCGACGCCTGGCACCGGGTGCCGTCGCTGGACGCCGCCGCGGCGGCGCTGCCGCGGCTGGGCCGCCGGGTGCTGCTCACCACCGGGCGGCAGAGCGTGGCGGCGTTCGCCGGACTGAGCTCGCTGTGGTTCCTGGTCCGCGCGGTGGAGCCGCCGCGGCCGCCCACGCCGCCCCGGATGGAGCTGCTGCTGGAGCGGGGACCGTTCACCCTGGCCGGCGAGCGCGCACTGCTGGCCGCGCACCGCATCGACGTGCTGGTCACCAAGGACAGCGGCGGCGAGGCGACCGCCGCCAAGCTGGTCGCCGCGCGCGAGGCCGGCGTGCCGGTGGTCATGGTGGACCGCCCGCCGCTGCCGGCCGGAGTGCGCCCGGTGGCCACGGTGGCCGAGGCGCTGGCCGCCCTGGCGGCGCTGGCCCCGGTCGACCGGCCAGGTCCGGGCAGGTGAGCGCCGGCGCGGCGGGAGGAGCCGGCCGGGCGGGTCAGCCGCGCCCCGGCAGGGCGAGCGGGTCCAGCGTCAGGGCGAACGGAGCGTCGGTCACCAGCGTCTCGCCCGGCCCGGCCAGCGCGTGCCCGACGTAGTGCGCGCCGTCGAGGCGGTGCATCCGCAGCGTGACCGAGCCCGACTGGTCCTGCTCCACCAGCAGGTAATACCCGATCCCGGCGGCGGCGTACAGCTGCATCTTCACCAGGCGGTCCGCGGCCGCGTTGCCGGGGGAGACCACCTCGGCGACCAGGGCAACCTCCGGCGCGTCGATCACCACGCCCTCGTCGTCGGTGTCGGCGACCACCACGTCCGGGATGACGATGCGACCGGCGTGCAGGCGCACGTTCACCGCCTCGAACACCCACAGGCCGGCGGCTGCCGCCGGGGCGTCCAGGACCCCAGCCAGGCGGCGGGAGAGGTGCTGGTGTCGTTTGCTCGGCGCCGGGCTCACCAGAAGGCTCCCGTCGATCAACTCAATCCGGTCGGCCGTCTCCCCGAGCGCGAGGTAGTCCCGCTCGCTCCAGGGCCCGACGTGGTCCAGCACGGCGACACTCATCGGCGGACCTCCTGCGGACGGATGCTCGGCACCAGCCTAGCGGCGGTCCACGCGTTGGCTGGCCCCGCCGGCGCGGCAGGTCCGCGACTCAGGCGGGATAGCGGCGCGGGGTGAAGACCACGGCGCCGTCGCCGCGATCCACCAGGCGAGTCGTGGACGAGCCCACGATGAGCAGGCAGCGCATGTCGACCTCGGCCGGGTCCAGGTCGGCCAGGCGTACCACCCGCACCCGCTCGCCCGCACCGCCCACGTCGCGGCCCACCACCACGGGGGTGTCCGGGGCGCGGTGCTGCAGCAGCAGGTCCCGGGCCTTCTCCACCTGCCAGGTGCGGCTGCGTGAGGCCGGGTTGTAGATGGCGATCACCAGGTCCGCGGCGGCGGCCGCGGCCAGGCGCTCGGCGATCACGTCCCAGGGCTTGAGCCGGTCGGACAGCGACAGCACCGCGTAGTCGTGCCCCAGCGGCGCGCCCACCCGGCTGGCGACGGCCTGGGCGGCGGTCACGCCGGGCAGCACCCGCACCGGTACGCCGCGCCACCGGGGCTCCGCGGCCACCTCCAGCACGGCGGCGGCCATCGCGAACACCCCGGGGTCGCCCGCGGAGACCACGGCGACCCGGGCCCCCCGTGCCGCCAGGTCCAGTGCGAACGCCGCCCGCTCGGCCTCCACCCGGTTGTCCGACGGGTGCCGGCGCTGGCGCGGGTTGGCCGGCACCCGGTCCAGGTACGCTCCGTAGCCCACCAGGTCGTCGGCGGCGGCCAGGGCGGCGTGCGCCTCCGGGGTGAGCCAGTCCGGACCGGCCGGGCCCAGGCCGACGACCACCACCTCGCCGCGCCGCCGGCCGCCGGCGCCGAGGTCCTGGTCCTGCGCCGCGTCCCCGGGAGCGGTCGGGTCCTGCGCGGCTCGGCCGGTGGCCGGGTCCAGCGCCCCGTCGGCGGCGGTCGGGTCCGGGGTCGGCAGGCCGGGGGACAGCCGGCTGGGCAGCAGCGCCAGGGAGAAGTACGGCACGGTGTCCGGGTCCACGTCGGCCAGCCGGGCGATCCGCTGGCCGTCGGTGGTGGCCCGCTCGACGTACCAGGCCTCGTCCAGCCGCCCGGCGGCGGCCAGCGCCTCGCGCACCACGCCGAAGGTGCGGCCCAGCTTGAGGACGGCGGCGGGGTCGGCACCGGACAGCCGCGCGGCGAGCACGTCCGGCGGCAGCGTGCCCGCCAGCACGGTCAGGGTCTCGTCCCGCTCGACCAGGGGGCGGCCCAGCGCGGCGGCCGCCGCGCTGACCGAGGTGACCCCGGGAACCACGGCGGTCGGGTAGCGGTCGGCGAGGCGCTTGTGCAGGTGCATGTAGGAGCCGAAGAAGAACGGGTCGCCCTCGCACAGCACCACCACGTCCCGGCCGGCGTCCAGGTGGGCGGCCAGCCGCGCGGCGCAGTCGGCGTAGAAGTCGTCGAGGGCGCCGCGGTAGCCGCCGGGGTGGTCGGTGGCCTCCGTGGTGACCGGGTAGACCAGGGCCTCCTCGACCTGCCCCGACCGCAGGTACGGGGCCGCCACCCGGCGGGCGATGCTGCGCCCGTGCCGGGCGCTGTGGTACGCGACCACGTCGGCCTCGGCGATGAGCCGGGCGGCCCGCACCGTGACCAGCTCCGGGTCGCCCGGGCCGAGACCGACCCCCCAGAGGCGGCCGGTGCGAGGTTGGTCGGCCATGGCGTTCACTCCTCCTCGCTGGCGAGCGCGTTGAGGGCCGCGGCGGTCATCGCGCTGCCGCCCCGGCGGCCGTGCACGACCAGGTGCTCCAGCGCCGCCGGGTGGCTGGCCAGCGCCTCCTTGGACTCGGCCGCGCCGATGAAGCCGACCGGGATGCCCAGCACCGCGGCCGGGCGGTCCGCACCCTGCTCGATCAGCTCCAGTAGCCGGAACAGCGCGGTGGGGGCGTTGCCGACCGCGACCACCGCGCCGCCCAGCCGGTCGGCCCACAGGTCCACCGCGGCGGCGCTGCGCGTGGTGCCCAGCCGGGCGGCCAGCTCCGGCACCCGCGGGTCGCCGAGAGTGCACAGCACCTCGTTGTCGGCGGGCAGCCGACGGCGGGTCACCCCGGCGGCCACCATCTGCGCGTCGCACAGGATCGGCGCGCCGGCCCGCAGGGCGGCCCGGGCGGCGGCCCCCACCCCCGGCGACCAGGCCAGGTCGCGGACCAGGTCGACCATCCCGCAGGCATGGATCATGCGTACGGCGACCGGCGCCAGGTCCGCCGGCAGCCGGGACAGGTCCGCCTCGGCGCGGATCGTGGCGAACGAGCGGCGGTAGATCTCGGCGCCGTCGCGGACGTACTCCATCACCGTGCCGCCTCCCCTGGTGCGGGGCCGCGGCGGGCCGCCGCGACCGCTGCCGCGAGCGTCGCGGCGTCCGTCGCGGGCGCCGTTGCCGTATGCCCCGTTGCCGTCCGCCCCGTCGTCGCGGTGACCTGCGGCGCGGCCCGCGCGGTCTGCGGCGGCGCCGTGTTGGCCTGGGGCGGCGCCGTGGCGGGCGGCACCGGCTGCCCGGCGACGCGAATCTCGTAGCCGGCGCCGGTGGCCCGGACCTCGACCGCCCGGCCGCCCGGGTGGCCGCACCGCCGTTCGCAGCCCACCCAGTGCACCGGCAGCAGGGTGGCGCCCGGCCGCGGTGCGGCGGCCGGTGCCGGGCTGCGGCCCCCGGTCGGCTCACCGCGGTCCCCGGCCGGCTCCCCGCGGCCTCGGTCGAGGCCGCGGTCGACGCCCCGGTCGACGCCGCGGACGGCGGCCGCCGCGTCGGCCCGCACGTCGGCCAGCGCACGGGCGCAGCCGGGCGCACCGGTGCAGGCGGTCACGCCGACCCAGGGCGAGCCCGCGTCGGTGACCAGGCCGCACCGCGCCAGCTCCGCCAGCCGCCGGTCCGCCTCCTCCGCCGGCACGCCGGGCAGCACCACGCCGCGCCACGGCGTCAGCCGGGGTCCGTCGGGGCCGGTGACCGCTGCGCCGATCGCCTCCGCCTGGGCGGCGGTGAGCCGGCCCAGCGGGGCCAGTACGGCCAGAGCGAGCCGCCCGTCGCCCTGCCGGACCGGTCCGACCGGCCCGGCTGCGCCGGAGGGCCAGGGGGGCCCGAGGGATTCGGGCCGGGCCTCCGCGGTCGGCGCTCCGGCCCGATCGGTCGGCCCTCCGGCAGGGCGCGTCGGCGGTTCCGGGCGGCCGGTGCCGCGGCGCACCCCGGGCGCGGCGGCCAGCCGGGCCGCCACCCGCTCCGGGCCGCCCGGCAGTTCGGCCAGCCGCCAGGCCTCGGCGCCGTCCGCCGGCCGCTCCGCCAGGAACGCCCGCGCCGCGGCCAGCGCCGCGTCCGCCGCGTCCGCCGCGTCCGCCGCGGCGGTGCGCAGGCCCAGGTCACGCCCGGCGAGCAGCACGGCCACCGACCCGCAGGGCAGCGGCAGCAGCGCCACGTCGGCGCCCGCGCCGACCACGTCGCCGCGCCCGTCGTCAACGGCGAACAGGAACCGGCCCGGCAGCCCGGCCAGCGCCGGATCGGCGCACAGCCCGCGGTCCAAGGCCTCCACGACGGGCCGGGCGTCCCACCGGCCGCGGCCGTCCAGGCCGGTCAGCGGCGACGCGACGATGTTGCGGACCCGCTCGTGGCTGGGCGACGGCAACAGCCCCACGGCGGCCAGCCGCCGGGCCAGGCCGCTCTCCGCTCCGGGGAGCAGGCCGCGTACCTGCACGTTGGCCCGCGAGGTCAGCTCCAGGTGCCCGTCGCCCAGGTCGAGCGCGGCGCGGCGCAGGGCCGTCCACTGCGCGGGGCGCAGCAGCCCGCCGGGCACCCGGACCCGGGCCAGCCCGCCGTCGGCGGCCTGGTGCACCCGCAGGGCACCGGGGCAGGCGTCCGGTCGACCGGGCGGGCGGGACGAGGTGGCGGGCACCCGGCGGATCCTACGGCCCGC
>DATMJT010000066.1:0-3421 GCA_035553735.1 Pilimelia sp. | reverse complement strand
TCCCCGGCGTCGGCGGCCGGCGTGGTCCCGGCGCTCCGTGGGGCGGGCGCGGCTGGGCCGGCGGCCCGGGGCACCCGCCCGACGACCGCGGCATATGCGCGCACCGGGTCGGCGTCGTCCGCCACCACGCCCGGAATCGGTGGCAGGTCGTCGGCGAGCGGCGCCAACGCCGCGTACACCTGCGCGGCGCTGTCCGGCCGGTCCCGCGGATCCGCCGCGAGCAGCGCGTGGACCAGGTCGTCCAGCGGGTCGGGCAGGTCGGGGCGCAGCTGGGCCGGGCGCGGCGGAGCGCTCTCCAGCTGACGCCGCATCGTCGTGACGGTCGTGGCCCCGTCGAACGGCGGGCAGCCGGTGAGCAGGTCGAACAGCGTGGCGCCCAGGCCGTACAGGTCGGTGCGGTGGTCGGTGGGGTCGCCGACGATCTGCTCGGGCGCCAGGTACCCCGCGGTGCCCAGAGTCTGCCCGGTTCGGGTGATCCGCGGGTAGCGGTTGTCGCCGTGCACCACCGCCAGGCCGAAGTCCAGCACCTTCACCGCGCCGCTCGCCTCCAGCATGGCGTTGCTCGGCTTGATGTCCCGATGCACCAGGCCCAGGTCCCGTGCGGCCAGCAGCACGGCGCTGATCTGCGCCCCGATGGCGGCCACCCAGGCAACCGGCAGCGGACCCTGCTCGGCGACGAGGTCCGACAGCGTGATGCCGTTGATCTCCTGCAGCACCAGGTAGGGGCGGCCGCGGTGCTCGCCCAGGTCGTAGACGGCCGGCACTCCCGGGTGGTGGAGCCGCGCCGTCAGCAGCGCCTCGCGCCGGAACCGGCGCACCAGGTCGGCGTCCATGGTGGCGCCGCCGACCAGCTTCACGATCACGGCGCGGTCGAGCAGGATGTCCCGCGCCGTCCAGACCTCGCCCATCCCGCTGTGCGCCAGCGGGAAGCGGCCCATCTGGTACCGCTCCTTGAGGCGCTCGCCCGCCACCACGGGGGCAGCCTAGCCGCTGGTCGCCCGCCGCGGGTGGTCGCGGCGAGGCGCGTGCCGCCGGTGATCCATCGGTGGGTGATCGCCCGGGCCGTCGCGTCACCCGTACGGGTGAACGCATGTAAACAACGCTCTCAACGAGACCCTTGCAAGCAGCGTTCACAATGTGATGAACTGGCGGCCGGTACCGTTCGGGGTCGGCCGAGTCGGCGTCGACTTCGGACGATCGGTGCTGGTTCGCGGCGTGCCGGGCTGGCTACCGTGCGTCTCTCCGCTGCCGCCCGACCCGGGCGCTCACCATGGAAAGGGGACGGTGTGGCCGAGCTGGCCCTGGACAGCAGGTTCCTGATCGCCTTCGGTCGGCTGCCCCGACCGGTGCAGCGCGCCGTCGACGCCGCGATCCGCAAGTTCTCTGCGCACACCCACGCCGGGCTGCACCTGGAGAAGCTGACCGGCGCCCGTGACCCGCACATCCGCACCATCCGGATCACCGACTTCTACCGCGGCCTCGTGCTGGAGCTGGGCCGCGACAAGTACGTCCTGCTGACCGTGCTGCCGCACGACGACGCCAACGACTTCGCGGTGAGCCGGCTGTTCTCCGTCAACCACGCCCTGGGCGTCCTGGAGGTACGCGACCAGGCCGGCATCGAGGAGTTCGCCCGCTCGCTGCCGCCCGCACCACCGGTCGAGGGCCTGTTCGACCGGGTGTCCGCCGCCGACCTCACCCGACTGGGGGTGGACCCCGACATCGTGTCGTTGGTCCGGCTCATCGGCAACGACCAGCAGCTGGACAGCCTCTGCGGGCTGCTGCCGGCGGTGCAGGCCGACGTGCTGCGCGGGCTGGGCAGCGGGATGTCCGTGCAGGAGGTCTGGGAGGACCTCGCCGACCGGATCGTCTCCGGGGTGGACACCGACGACCTGGAGGCGGCGGCGCGCCGCACGCCGGAGCGGATCCGCTTCGTCTCCGGGCCGGTGGAGCTGGCCGCCATCCTCGCCCACCCGTTCGACCTGTGGCGCACCTTCCTGCACCCGACCCAGCGGGACGTGGCCTACCGGGAGTCCTACCGCGGCCCGGCGCTGGTCACCGGCAGCGCCGGCACCGGCAAGACGGTCACCGGCCTGCACCGGGCGGTGTTCCTCGCCGGCCGGCTGCCCGACGACGGGTCGAGGGTGCTGCTCACCACGTACACCCGGGCGCTGGCCGCGGCGCTCGGCCGGCAGCTGCACCGGCTCGCCGCCGACCCGGCGGTGCGGGCGCGGATCGACGTGATCAGCATCGACCGGCTGGCGTACGACATCGTCACCCGCGCCGGCCGGAAGGTCACCGTCGCCGAGGACCAGGTGACCGACCCGCTGTGGGAGGCGGCCGCCAGGGCGATGCCGCCGTACGCCAACCGGGCCGGGCGGCTCACCACGGTCAGCGGCGCGTTCCTCAAACGAGAGTGGGAGCAGGTGGTGCTGGCGCAGCGGCTCGCCAGTGCCGAGGCGTACCGCGACGCGCCGCGCCGCGGCCGCGGCGCCGGACTGCGCGCGGCCCAGCGGGAGCAGGTCTGGGCGGCCATCGACGGGGTCGTCGGCGAGCTCGCCCGGCGCCGCCTGCGCACCCACCTGCAGGTGGCCGACGAGGCCGCCGCGCTCGCCGCGACCCGGCCCGCCCCCTACCGGCACGTCGTGGTCGACGAGGCCCAGGACCTGCACCCGGCGCAGTGGCGACTGCTCCGCGGGCTCGTCGCCCCCGGACCGGACGACCTGTTCCTGCTCGCCGACCCATACCAGCGCATCTACGACAGTCAGGTGTCGCTGGCCCAGCTCGGCATCGAGGTGCGCGGCCGGACCCGCCGGCTGACCGTCAACTACCGCACCACCCACGAGATCCTCGACCTGTCGGTGCGGGTCCTCGGCGGGGAGTCCGCCGTCGGCCTGGACGACCAGGCCGACACGCTGCGCGGCTACCGCGCGGTGACCCGTGGCGACGCCCCGCAGCTGGCCGCCCACGCCAGTCGGGACGGCGAGTTCGAGGCGCTGATCGAGCGGGTCGGCACCTGGCTGGAGCAGGGCGTGGAGCCGCACGCGATCGGCGTCGCCGCGCGCACCGGGCGGCTGGTCCAGGCCGTCGCCGCGGCCCTGGTCGACGCGCACATCCCGGTGGCGGACGAGCGGCGGGGGAGCGAGGGGGTTCACGTGTCCACGATGCACCGCATGAAGGGCCTGGAGTTCCAGTGCCTGGCCGTGGTCGGGCTCGACGCCGGCGTGCTGCCGGCCGCCAACGCGGTGACCTCCGCGGCCGACGACCCGCACGCCCACCGACAGGACCTCCAGCGCGAGCGCTGTCTGCTGTTCGTCGCGCTCACCCGGGCCCGCGACGTGCTCTACCTGTCGCACAGCGGTACGCCGAGCGTGCTGCTGCCGGCGGTGTCGGCGTGAGGGCCGGCGGTGCGGCCGGAGGCGCC
>DATMJT010000065.1:0-17311 GCA_035553735.1 Pilimelia sp. | reverse complement strand
CGTCATGGGTCCAGCCTTCGGGCTCGTCGGTCAGCTCGGTCGGTCGGCTCGGTCGGTCGGCGTGGGCCCAGGCGGTCGGCTCGGCGGAGCCGCGGCCCGGCCGTGGCGAACCGGGGCAACAAAAAAGCCCTCGTGCCGAGGCACGGGGCTTAGCGCACTCTCCGGTCCGGAGAGTGCGCTAACGGATAAGTACTCGGGCGGACCGGGTCGTCGACATGGGGCTAAGCCTGACGCATCTCACGCCATGAGTCAACTGATCTCACATGTTGAACCGAGCGTGTCCACTCCGACGAGCGCGGGCCCGGCAGCGGCGGCACCCCCCGCCCGATCGTGGCGAGCCGGGCCTCCAGGTGCTCGGCCGGCACCGGCGCGCCGAACAGCCAACCCTGGCCCCAGCGGCAGCCGGCCGCCTCGACGACCCCGCGCTGCCCCGGCTCCGCGATGCCCTCGGCGATCACCTCCAGGCCCAGCCGGTGCCCGAGTCGGACCACCACGTCCACCAGTGGAGCGGCCGTGCCGGTGCGGGACGACTGCGGCTCGGCGACGAGACTCTGGTCGATCTTGAGGATGTCGACCGGCAGGTTGCGCAGCTGCCCGAGCGAGGAGTAGCCGGCGCCGAAGTCGTCCAGCGCGATGCGCACGCCGGTCATCCGCAGCGCCCGCAGCCGGCTGACCAGCTCGTCCAGGTCTGTCGCCACGGCGTGCTCGGTGACCTCCAGGACCAGCCGCTGCGGCGGAACCCGGTGCGCCTCCAGCGCCTGCGCGACCTGGCCGACGTACTCGGCGGAGTGCAGCTCCCGCGGGGACACGTTCACCGACACCCACACGTCGTGCCCGTCGGCCAGCCAGCGGGACAGCTGGTGGCACGCCTGGTGCAGCGCCCAGGCCCCGAGCCGGTTGATCAGCTGCGACTCCTCGGCCAGTGGGATGAACTCCGCCGGCGGCACCTGGCCCAGCGCGGGATGGTGCCAGCGCAGCAGCGCCTCGGCGCCGACCGGACGCACCGACGGCAGGGCCACCACCGGCTGGTAGGCCAGGTGCAGCTCGCCGCGCTCCACCGCGCCGCGCAGTTCGTGCTCCAGCGTCATCCGCCGGCGCAGCAGCTCGTCGTACGCCGCGTCGTAGCGCTCCACCCGGCTCTTGCCGCGCTGCTTGGCGTAGCGCAGGGCCAGGTCGGCGTCGCGCAGCAGGCCCGGCACGTCGCGCCCCGCCGAGTACGCCGCCAGCCCGATGCTGGCCGACAGGAACAGCGTGGCCCCGTCGTACCGGTACGGCTGGCACAGCACGCCGAGCAGCCGCTGGGCCACCCGCTCGGCGTCGGCGGGCCCGGTCCACATCAACACCGCGAACTCGTCGCCGCCCAGCCGGGCCGCCACGTCGCCGGGGCGCAGGTTCTCCCGAAGCCGGTGGGCCACCTCGACGAGCACCTGGTCGCCGGCCTCGTGCCCGCGCAGGTCGTTGATGTTCTTGAAGCCGTCGAGGTCCATGCCGAGCACCACGCAGTCGGTCCGGTCGCCCAGCGGCTCGCGCAGCGCGCGCAGCAGACCGCGGCGGTTGGCCAGCCCGGTCAGGGGGTCGGTGTGCGCGAGCTCCCGGTAGTGGGCCTCCCGCTCCCGCAGCCGGGCGGCGGCCCGTCGCGCGTCGAACAGCGCCAGGTACTGCCGGGCCGCCAGGGAGAAGCCCTCCACGATGCCGGCGCCGATCGCGTGCTGGTCGTAGCTGTCGCCGCCGACCACCCAGTGGGCGATCGCGGCCACCGACATCGCCAGCATCGGCACGAACGCGAAGGCGGTGCCGCTGCGCAGCACGTCCACCGGGCCCTCGGGGGTCCGGCGGGCGGCCCACCGGCCCGCCGCCCACACCGTCAGCAGGCCCGCCGGCAGGGCCAGCGCGGCACCGAGCCCGAGCAGGGGACGGCCGACCACGAGGGTGGTGGGCAGCCCCCAGCCGGCGACGGCGGACAGGGTCACGCCGGCGCCGAGCACGGCCACCACACCGCGCGGACGCGGGCAGCGCAGCACCGCGGTGACGGCCAGCCCCGCCGCGACGCACGCCGCGGCGGCGGGCAGCAGCACCGCCAGTCCACCCGGCGGCAGCCAGGGCACCCGCTCCGGCGGCGTGGCGGCGATCGTCACCCAGCCGACGAACCAGGCGGCCGCCGCGATCACCAGGGCGTCCAGGACGTGCCGCAGCACGGCGCCGAAGCCGCCGTGGACGCCGGGCAGGCGCAGCAGGCCGGCGCACAGGCCCAGCACCCCCGCCGACAGGCCGAACGCCAGCACCGTGGCCAGGGTGGCGTGCGCGCCGGCCGCACCCGCGCGCCCGGCCTCCGGTGGTGGCAGCACCTCCATCGTCGCCAGATCGGGGTGCGCGACCACCGCCAGCAGGACGGCCAGGGTGACCAGCGCGCACAGGGCGCACAGCGCGCCGCCCAGCGCGAACCACCGGTACGCGGGGCGCAGCGCGGCGGAGCGGTGGCGCGCCGCGACGATCAGCAGGGCGGCGCCGACAGGGGCCAGGGCGATGCCGGCGACCGCGATGCCGACACCTGTGGAGGGGGGCACCCTCCCACTGTGCCGGATGCCCGTCCCCGGCCGGGAGCGGGCATGCCGTAACCGGACGTCCCGCCAACTGGGCACGCCGAAGGTCCACCGTTGCCTGCCGGCTCGGGTGAGACACTGGCCACATGCCTGACCTGCGCTCCAAGACCTCCACGCACGGCCGGACGATGGCCGGCGCGCGTGCCCTGTGGCGGGCGACCGGGATGACCGACGACGACTTCGGCAAGCCGATCGTGGCCATCGCGAACAGCTTCACCCAGTTCGTACCCGGGCACGTGCACCTGAAGGACATGGGCGCGCTGGTCGCCGACGCGGTGGCGGCCGCCGGCGGGGTGGGCCGGGAGTTCCACACGATCGCCGTGGACGACGGCATCGCGATGGGCCACGGCGGCATGCTCTACTCGCTGCCCAGCCGGGAGCTGATCGCCGACGCCGTGGAGTACATGGTCAACGCGCACTGCGCGGACGCCCTGGTCTGCATCTCCAACTGCGACAAGATCACCCCCGGGATGCTGTTGGCCGCGCTCCGGCTGAACATTCCCACGGTGTTCGTCTCCGGCGGTCCCATGGAGGCCGGCAAGGTCACCGCCGCCGACATCGCCCCCGCGGCCGGGGCGGGTGCCACCGACGCGGCGGGCCGGGCCGGCACGGTGGTGCTGGACCCGCCGGCCGGCACGGTCAAGCTCGACCTGGTCGACGCGATGGTCGCCGCCTCCGACGAGAGCGTCTCCGACGACCGGCTGGCCGCCATCGAGCGCGCCGCGTGCCCCACCTGCGGCTCGTGCTCCGGCATGTTCACCGCCAACTCGATGAACTGCCTCACCGAGGCCATCGGGCTGGCCCTGCCCGGCAACGGCTCCACCCTGGCCACCCACGCCGCCCGGCGGGAGCTGTTCACCCGGGCCGGCGCGCTGGTGGTGGAGCTCGCCCGGCGCTTCTACGACGGCGACGACGCGAGCGTGCTCCCGCGGGCGGTGGCCAGCCGGGCGGCGTTCGCCAACGCCGTGGCCCTGGACGTGGCGATGGGCGGCTCCACCAACACCGTGCTGCACCTGCTGGCCGCCGCCCGCGAGGCCGAGCTGGACTTCGGCGTGGCCGACATCGAC
The DNA here is from genome assembly GCA_035553735.1 of Pilimelia sp. Lineage (GTDB taxonomy): Bacteria > Actinomycetota > Actinomycetes > Mycobacteriales > Micromonosporaceae > DATMJT01. The sequence continues at coordinate 13,644 of DATMJT010000065.1, read as the reverse complement.
GCCATCTCGCGGCGGGTGCCGTGCCTGGCCAAGGTGGCCCCCAACTCCCCGCGCTACCACATGGAGGACGTGCACCGGGCCGGCGGCATCCCGGCCATCCTCGGCGAACTGGACCGCGCCGGGGCCCTGCACCGGGACGTGCACGCGGTGCACTCGCCGTCGCTGGCCCAGTGGCTGGCCGACTGGGACATCCGCGGCGGCAGCGCCCGCCCCGAGGCGGTCGAGCTGTTCCACGCCGCGCCCGGCGGGGTCCGCACCACCACGCCGTTCTCGACCGCCAACCGCTGGTCCACCCTGGATACCGACCCGGCCGAGGGCTGCATCCGCGACGCGGCGCACGCCTACTCCGCCGACGGCGGCCTGGCCATCCTGCACGGCAACCTGGCCCCGGACGGCTGCGTGGTCAAGACCGCCGGAGTGCCGGCCGAGTGCCTCGTGTTCCGCGGCCCGGCCCGGGTCTTCGAGTCGCAGGAGGCCGCCGTCGAGGCGATCCTCGGCAACCGGATCGTCGCCGGCGACGTGGTGGTGATCCGGTACGAGGGCCCGCGCGGCGGGCCGGGCATGCAGGAGATGCTCTACCCGACCTCGTTCCTCAAGGGCCGGGGGCTGGGCCGGGCCTGCGCGCTGGTCACCGACGGCCGGTTCTCCGGCGGCACGTCCGGGCTGTCCATCGGGCACGTCTCCCCCGAGGCGGCGGCCGGCGGCCTGATCGCCCTGGTCGCCGACGGCGACCCGATCGCCATCGACATCCCGGCCCGCACGATCACCCTGGACGTGCCGGACGAGGAGCTGGCCCGGCGCCGGGTGGCGCAGGACAAGCGGGACCGGCCGTACACCCCCGTGGACCGGGACCGGCCGGTGTCGGCGGCGCTGCGCGCGTACGCCTCGATGGCCACCTCCGCCAGCGACGGCGCCTACCGCCGCGTCCCCGGCTGAGGCCCGGGTCGGCCGAACGACGGCCGACGCGCGCGACAGGGACCTAGCAGTTGGTGCGCCGGTAGCCATGGCCCGTGTCGCCCGCCGCGCACGCCGGCGGATGGGCCCGTCGCGCGCTGGCGGACTGCGGGGTCAGGACCCTGACTGCCACACCACCGGCCCGCCCCTCTCGATGGCGAAGACCAGATCGGGGTAGCGGCGCGGGATCTCGGTGCGAGCCCGCTCGAGTTGGTCGCCGGGCACGTCAAGCGTGATCGTGCCGTCGACGGCGATGCTCAGCGACGTGACCCGGATGCCTTGCCGCAGCCAGTACGGCAGCTCGACCTCGACCCGGCCCACCATTGCCCGCAGCTCACGGGCGGAAAAACGCGCGTCGACCACCTCCACGCAGTCCTCGGCAAAGTCACGACGTACCCACTCGTCGAAAGCGGCGGACGGCTTACGGCTCACCCGGATGCGATCGCTCTCCGGCCGCAGCTCCAGCTCGGTGAACACGTCGGTGAAGTGCCGGTCGGCATGGACCCGGAGCCGCTGGGCGACCGCGCTGAGCGCCCCCTGGTTGGCCGGCTGCGGCGTGCCGCCGATGCTCATGGCCGGCGGGGAGGTACGGGTGGCGCAGCCCGCGGTGCGCACCGTCGCATCCTCCGGACCCGACGATGTCGCCACGCCAGTCCCGGGCTGGCCGCGGCCCGATTCCGTCAGGAACGTCGGCGCTGTGGCCATCAGAGCGACTCCGATCCCTGCAGCGACGACCATACTCATCGCCCACGCCCGCGCGCGTCCGCGACGCATGCGCGCCTCGACGGCGCGCATCAGCTCCGGCGCCTCGCGCATCGGCGGCACGGCCCCCGTCAGCGCACGGCGCAGCGCCTCTTCCTCCCGGCTCACCTCTTGACCCCCCTCGGTTGATAGATGTCCAGTTGACGGTCGGTGCGCAGGACGGCGAGCGCGCGCGAGGCCTGTGTCTTGACGGTGGCCGTCGAGCAACCCAACAACGCCGCGGTGTCGGCGACTGAGAGATCCTCGACATAGCAGGTCCTCGGCGCGTCCAGGATCCCCGGTGAGCAACCACGCCGCGCGCAAGAGCCGCGGGCTGCATCCAGCGACGAACTCGGTGAAGCCTTCGGGCGCCGACATTCACACCTCTTGTCCGGGTAGACGCTCTGGCCGTGCCCCGAGGTCAACCGACGTGCCCCCGCCGCCACGCAGCGCCGTGGACACCGGCAAAGCCATCGGCCGCGGAGGCGGGCACGCCACGGGCCACGGGCGACGGCCGGGGCGGGATCGACGCGTGCAGAGCTGACGGCAAGATCAATAGAGAGCTCGTCCGGTCAGTCGACCCTCGCGCGGGCGCGGGAACGACGGCACGCCCGGGTGAGTGCCGCGGGGAATGCGAGACGCCTGCGCCGGCCGGCGCGGCGGGGCTGGTCGCGGCGGGCGTTAGGATCGCCTCGACCGGCCGGCCCGCCAGGAGGACCTTCATGCACGTACCGCCGATCTCCCACCTGACCGCGACGGACCCGCACCTGGCCGACCTCATCGAGGCCGAGGCGCGGCGGCAGCACGACAAGCTGCGCATGATCGCGTCGGAGAACTACGTCTCGCCGGCCGTGCTGGAGGCCACCGGCTCGGTGCTGACCAACAAGTACTCCGAGGGGTACGCCGGCCGGCGCTACTACGAGGGGCAGCAGTTCATCGACCAGGTGGAGACGCTGGCGGTGGACCGGGCCAAGGCGCTGTTCGGGGTGCCGCACGCCAACGTGCAGCCGTACTCGGGCTCCCCGGCGAACCTCGCCGTCTACCTGGCGTTCCTGTCCCCCGGCGACACCGTGATGGGGATGGCGCTGCCGATGGGTGGGCACCTGACCCACGGCTGGTCGGTGTCGGCCACCGGCAAGTGGTTCCGCCCGGTGCGCTACGAGGTGGCCAGGGACACCGGCCGCATCGACCTGGACCAGGTCCGCGCCCTGGCCCTCAAGGAGCGGCCCAAGCTGATCTGGGCCGGCGGCACGGCCATCCCGCGCACCATCGACTTTGCGGGCTTCGCAGCGATCGCCAAGGAGGTCGGCGCGATCCTCGTGGCGGACATCGCGCACATCGCGGGCCTGGTTGCCGGCGGCGCCCACCCGTCCCCGGTGGGCCACGCGGACGTGATCACCACCACCACACACAAGACGCTGCGCGGCCCGCGCGGAGCGATGGTCATGGCGACCGAGGAGCACGCGGCGGCGATCGACAAGGCCGTCTTCCCCGGCCTGCAGGGCGGGCCGCACAACCACACCACGGCCGGCATCGCGGTCGCGCTCGGCGAGGCCGCCCGGCCGACCTTCCGCGAGTACGCCGCGGGCGTGGTGGCCAACGCCAAGGCGCTGGCGGCGGCGCTGGTCGAGCGCGGCTTCGACCTGGTCTCCGGCGGCACCGACAACCACCTGATCCTGGTGGACCTGACCAGTAAGGACGTGGCCGGCAAGCCGGCGGCCCAGGCGCTGGACCGGGCCGGCATCGAGCTGAACTACAACACCGTGCCCTTCGACCCCCGCAAGCCGTTCGACCCGTCCGGGATCCGGCTGGGCACGGCGGCGCTGACCACCCGCGGCCTGACCCCGGAGCAGATGCCGCAGGTCGCCGCGTGGATGGAGGAGGCCATCGCGGCCGGCGTCAAGGAGGACGAGGCGACGCTGGAGCGGATCGCCGGCGAGGTGCGCGACCTGCTCACCGGTTACCCGATGCCGGGCTGGGCCACCACCCGGTGAGCCGACGGCCGGTGCCGGGCGGGAGCTGACCTGACCGGCACCGGCCATCGGGGCAGGTCCCGCCGCGTCAGCACAGCGGCGTGCGGTGGTCCTCCAGGTACGCCTCGATGTGCTCGGCGGGCACCGGTCGACCCAGCACGAAACCCTGCCCCAGCCGGCACCCCGCGGCCAGCGCCGCGTCCAGCCGCTCCCGGTTCTCCAGACACTCGGCCACCAGCTCCAGTCCCAGCCGCCGGCCCAGCTCGACCACCACCTCGGCGGACGGGTGGTCGGCGGCGGCCCGGCGCCCTGCCGGCGGAGTGATCAGCGCCGCGTCGAACTTGAGCAGGTCCACCGGCAGCCGGCGCAGCAGCGGCAGCGACGCCTGGCCCAGCGCGACGTCGTCCAGCGCCACCCGCACCCCGGTGGCCCGCAGCGCGGCCAGGGCGGTGACCAGTGCGGGGCTGTGGGTGGGCAACCGGTCCTGGGGCAGCTCGACGACCAGCCGCTCGGGGGCCAGCCGGTGCGCGGCCAGGATGCGGCCCACCCGGGTGACGAACTCCGGGTGCAGCAGGTGCCGCGGCGAGATGTTCACCGCGATCCACAGTCGCCGGCCGTGGGCCGCCCACACCGCGAGCTGGCGGCAGGCGGCGTCCAGCACCCACTCCCCGATGTCGGCGATGAGGTCCAGCTCCTCCGCGACCGGCACCAGCTCCGCCGGGGCGACGGCGCCGAGCCGCGGGTGCCGCCACCGCAGCAGCGCCTCGGCTCCGGCGGGGCGGCGGTCCAGCAGCCGGACGACCGGCTGGAAGACCAGGTCCAGTTCACCCCGGTCGAGCGCGCCGGGCAGCTCCCGCTCGATGTCCATCCGTCGGGTGAGCTGGTCGGCCACGCAGGCGTCGTACCACTCCACCCGGTCCCCGCCGAGCTGGCGGGCCCAGCGCCGGGCCAGGTCGGCGTGGTGCAGCACGGCGTCGGGACCCTGCCCGGCCGGGCCGCCCAGTTCGGCCAGGCCGGCGCTGGCGCCCAGCCGCAGGCAGTCACCGGGCAGCTCGTACGGGCGGCGCAGCTCCGCCAGCAGGCGGGCGCCGAGCGCGTACGCGGCCACCGGACCGGCCAGCGTCAGCAGGGCGAACCCGTCTTCGCCGAGCCGGGCCGGCACGTCGTCCGGTCCGGCCACCGCGCGCAGCCGCCGGGCCGCCTCCAGCACCACGGCGTCGCCGGCCTCCCGCCCCCACCCGTCGTTGACCGTCGCCAGGTCGTGCAGCTCGACGACCAACAGCGCGCCGCACCGCTCGGTCAGCCCGCGCTGCACGGCGATGGTGCGCAGCAGCTCACGCCGGTTGGCCAGGCCGGTGAGCTGGTCGGTGCCGCTGAGCCGGTGCACCGCCCGCTCCAGGCGGCGCCGCTCCCCGATGTCACGCAGGTGCAGTACCAGGGCGGCGCCCTCCGGGACCCCGCGCCGGTCGCCCACGGTGGACTCGGTCTCCCGCCAGCGGCCGAAGCCGTCGCGCAGCCGCGCGGTCAGCAGCACCGGGCGCTCGGGGTCGACGTCCTCGGCGCCGGTCAGCACGCCGAGCAGCGCCTGCACGGTGGCCGGAGCGTCGTCGGGGTGCAGCAGCTGCGGGAAGGGCCGGCCGAGCACGTCGGCGTCGGACAGCCCGAACAGCCGCGCCGCGGCGGCGGACTGCCACCGCACGAGCAGGTCGCCGTCGAGCACGAGGATGAGGTCGTGGGCCCCGGAGACCAGGCCGCGGTAGTGCGCCTCCTGCTGGGCCAGCCGGCGGGCGTACCGGCGGATGTCCCCGGTGGTCAGCGCCTCCCGCGCGGCCAGCAGGGTCACGGCGACCAGGCCGAGCGCGATCGACGCGCGGTCGAAGGCGCCCACGGTCACCAGGTGCACCGCCGCGGTCAGCACGGCGAGCGCCACGGGCACGGTCAGCAGCGGGTACCCGGCCAGGGTCCCGCCGGTCTCCCCGGGCGGCGGCTGCCGGTCGCCGGGCTCGGCCCGGCGGGCCCCGGCCCAGACCAGCGACGGCCCGGCCACCAACGGCACGCCCGCGGCCAGCAGCGCCGCCGCCGGAGCCCGGTAGGCCGTCAGCAGCGCCAGCGCGGTGAGCCCGAGGATCGCCACGCCGGCGCCGGCGGCGCACCGCAGCGCCGCACGCCGGTGCCGCACGGCCCGCGCGCCCACCACGGCGGCGACCGACAGCGCGCCGATCCCGGTGCCCGCCGCGGCCAGCGCCGGCCCCGGCATCGCGTCCACGGGCGGCAGCGCCAGCCAGGCCGCGAAGGACAGGCTCGCGGCGATGCCCAGGCCGTCGAGGCCGCGCCGCACCCGGGCGGCGACCGTGGTGGCGGCCCCCGGCAGCAGCATCAGCCCCGACAGGTACGCAGCCGCGGCCACCAGCACACCGACGGTTGTGGTCGCCGCCGCGGCGTGCGGCGGGGCCAGCATCGACGCGACCGGGGTCAGTGCACCGGCCAGCACGCCCAGCCCGAGCAGTCCGGCGCCCCGGCAGGATCCGAAGCGCCCCTCGGCGGCGCGGATGGCCCGGGCGAGCCGGATGAGCCGGGTCGCCGCCACGGCGCCGGCACCGCCGATCGCCGCGGCCAGCGCCGGTCGGGACGGGACGATGCCAACCAGACCGGCTACCAGGAGGACGCCGGCCGCCAGCGGCACGGCGGGGGCGCGGCGCAGCGCGGCTGCGCGCCGGACACGGCGGAAAGCGGGGAACGCCACGGGGGTGCGTCCTAGCTGCGAGGGGTCACATCGGCGGGGACGAATCCGCCCGGCGCGCGGGCAGACCCGACCTATCAACCCTCAACGAGGCGGGCGCCGCCCGGTTACGTCGCACCGGAGCATGACCCGGATCACCCGGGCCCCGCGCGTGGCCGCCGGCCTGCCCCGCCGCGGTGCCGCAGGGGGTCGGGTCCGCCCTCCCGGCGCCGCGGCGCCGGTGTCAGGATGGCGGTATGAGCGGGCATTCGGTTCGGTTCCGGCGGCACAGCGCCGTGGCGGTGGCCGCGGTCGTGGTGGCGCTGAGCATGCAGTCGCTGGCCGCGGTGAGCTGGTACCTCGCCCTGCTGTCGCTCGGGCCGGTCGCGGTGGCCGTGTGGGCCTGGCGGAGCGGCACCGACGCCGACCGGCTCGGGCTGCGCCTGCGGGCGGCGCTGGGCCAGCGCCGGATCCCCTGGTCGGAGGTCGCCGAGCTGGGCCCCGACGGCCGGGGCGGGGCAGCCGCCCGGCTCCGCGACGGCCGGGTGGTGTCGCTGCCCGCGGTGCGCGCCGCCGACCTGCCGGAGCTGGTCGCGGCCAGCGGACAGCCCCTCGCCGGCGCCCCGCCGGCGCCCTCCGCCGCGGCCTGACCGCAGCCGAGGGCCCGCTGACGGGCGCGGCGGCGGGCCGCGGGTGGCGGCGGCGGGCCGGGTCCGCCGGCGGCCCGCGGGTGGCGGCGGACCGGTGCGGCCCGCGGCGCGTTCAGCGCGGCACGTCCCAGAGCCGGACGGTGTCGTCCTGCGCCCCGGCGGTCACCACGGTACGGCCGTCGGGGGTGAACGTCGCCGACTGGATGGCGCCGGTGTGCCCCACCAGCGTGGCGAGCAGGCGACCGGTGCCGGCCTCCCACAGCCGCACCCGCTCGTCGCCGCGGATCACGGTCAGGATCACCTCGCTGTCCGGGCTGAACGCGAAGATCTCGGCGCCCGGAAGTGACGAGGTCGCGGTCGGCGGCGACGGTCGCGCCGTCGGCCGGCTGACCGCGCGCGGGATCGTGCCCAGCGCCCGGCCGCTCGGCATCTCCCACAGTTGCAGGTCGCCGGCGTCGGACCGGTCCCTCGCCTGCTCCGCGCCCGACTGGCCGGGCGGCGGCGCGACGAGGATCCGGCCGTTCGGGCTCCACTGCAGCGACGTGCGCGGCACCGTATCGGCCAGGGTCAGCGCCACCGTGCCGGAGGCGACGTCCCACACGTGGGTGCCACCGCCGCGGACCCGCGCGAGCAGCGTCGCCGACCGCGGGCGCGCGACGACGACCCCCGGGCCGGGGACGTCCTCGGAGGCCCGGATGGCGAGTCCGCCGAGCGCCGCGCGCACCCGGCCGGTGTCCCCGTCGAGCAGCAGCGCCACGTCGGGCCGTCGCTCGACGAGCAGCGGATGGCCGTCGGCGGCGAGGAACTGCACGCTCTGGATGTTCGGCACCGAGGCGACGACCTGCCCGCTGCTGGCGTCCCAGAGCTGCATGCGGGTCTGGGCGGGGTCCTCCGGATCGGGGCGGACCAGCGCGGCGAGCCGCCGGCCGTCGGGGCTGAAGGTCAGGTCCTCCACCCCCGGCAGCCCGGGGTGGGTGGCCAGCAGCCGGCCGGTGTCGTCCCACAGGCGCACCACGTGGTCGTCGTCCGTGGTGATCCGGGCCCCACCGCCGGTGCTCGCCAGCCGGGCACCGTCCGGGCTGACCTCGAGGTGGTCGGCGTCGTCCAGGTCCGACAGGGTCGCCAACAGCCGCCCGGACTCGGCGTCCCAGAGCCGGGCCCGGCGGCCCTCCCGGGTGACCACCCGGCGGCCGTCCTCGGTGAAGGCCAGATCGCGCAGGTCGCCCTCGGTGTCGGCGAGGGTGGCGATCCGCCGCCCGTCCCGGCTGCGGTAGAGCACGTACGGGCCGGTGCCGCCCCGTACGACGTACTGCTGGGCCTCGCCGAAGCGCAGGTCCCGGAGCCGGGCCGTCCCCCGCAGGTCACCCAGCGGTCCCCCGGTGGTCAGGTCGATGAGCCGCACGGGTGGGTTCTTGCCCTCGGGGTCGGCCTCGACGTGCACCGCCGCGCCGCGGCCGCCCGCCAGGAACGTCACCTCGACGCCGTGGTCGTACACGGTCCGGCCGGCGGCGGTCTCCCAGATCCGGGCGACGGTCCGGCCCCCGGCGGCGTCGACCACCCAGATCCGGGCGGCCACGAACCGGCCGTCCGGGCTGAAGGTGACGTCGTAGACCCCGCGGACCTCGGCCTCGCCGGCCAGCAGCAGCCGACGCCGGCCGGTGGCGACCTCCCACACCCGGATCCGCGGGTCCTCCCTGGTGTAGGCGGCCACCAGGCCGCCGTCGGGGCTCACCCGCACCGTGTAGGGGCCACGGTCGTACTGGGCGGTGAGCGTGGCCCGGGCTCCGTCGTCGGGCACCGCGGCCAGCGGCAGCGCCGAGGCCAGCACCGCGGCGACCGCGGCCAGCCCCGCCGCGGTGCGCCAGGCGGCCCGGCGCCGCGCCGCCGGCAGGTCCTCGGCGTGCGCCTCGGCGAGCGGCCGGTTGGCCAGCCGCTCCTGGAGCCGGATGTGCCGGAACTGGTAGGCGCCGGCCGACTGGCGCAGCAGTTCCCGGCGCCGGGCGTCGGCCAGGAAGCCCATGAGGCTCCACGGCAGGTCGCCGCGGGCCGCCAGGACGGCCTGCAGCAGCAGGAACCGGGGCCAGGCCCGGGTCAGCAGCACCAGCAGGGCGAAGACCAGGCCGGGCAGCAGGAAGGCGGCGCCCACGAGCAGCGGGCGGGCGGAGCCGAACAGCTTCCAGGTCAGGTCCCAGCCCCGGGCCACGGCGATGAGGTGCGGGTCGGGGTAGCCGGGCCAGCCGGCCCACGACGACAGCCACTTGCTGGCCAGGCTGCCCAGCGTGACCCCGGCCAGCACCGCCGGCATGAGCAGGATCCCGACCGTGACGCCGGCCACCGTGGCACCCGCCCAGGAGGACACCCGGTCCTGGCGCAGCGAGCCCTGCGGGGTCGCCTGCGCGGCGCGCACCGGGGGCGCGTCCAGCCAGTGGTGCGCGGCCAGCGCGCACCCGATCACCACCATGGCGGCGGCGGTGCCGGCGACGCCCTGTAGGAACGAGTCGATGTTCAGCAGCGTCCATCCGTCGCTGATCTCGATGCTCACGCCGAGACCGGCCAGCACCGGCACCGCCGGGATGGCGGCCACCCCCAGCCCGGTGACGAAGCCGCGGCGCAGCCGGGCCAGCGAGCCGCGCAGCGCGAAGGACAGGCGGCCCGGTTCGCGGGCGCCGGTGGCGTACCAGACGACGGTGGCCAGGACCGCGAACGCCGCGCCCACCCAGGCGGCGAAGAGCAGCGTGGTGTGCAGGTCCAGCCGGCGGGACTCGTCGTCGGCCGCGGCGGCCCAGGCGGCCACCACCACCATGAACAGCACCCCGCCGCCGATGCCGATGGCCGGTGCGATCCAGGGCGAGATCAGCCGCTGGCTCATCCGCCACCACACCAGGTCACGCTCGCGGTGCTGGTGCAGGTAGCGGGCCAGGAAGGTGAGCCAGTGCCGGGCCCGCGCCGGATCCGACCAGCGGGCCGCGGCGCGGTCCGGCGGGCCGCCGCCGCCCGGGGCGTATGCGGCGTCGATGAGCCGGTCGGTGAGGTAGTCCTCCACGGCGTGCCGGGAGTCGAAGCGCACCGGGTCGAGCAGCTCGGCGGGGTCGCCGCCCAGCCGCTCGTAGACGATCCGCGCGGTGGACACCATGAGCGGGGTGGAGAACGCCTCGGCCACCGGCGACTCGCCCCGGGCGCGCAGGTGTGCGTAGACCGGCCCCCACGACGTGCCGTCGGGCCAGCTGACGGCGTCCAGGTAGGCGACGGCGTCGCGCTCCGGCACCGGGCAGACCTCGACCACCGGGGCCCGGCGCAGCACCGGGGCGCCGCCCCGGATGAGGTCCTCGTACTCCACCGAGCGGCAGGTCAGCACCACCGGGCGGGACGCGCCGACCGCCCGGTTGATCTCCCGTACGGCGGCCCGGCGGCCCGACTCGTGGATCTCGTCCAGCCCGTCGATCACCGGCAGCAGCAGGTCGTGGTCCAGCAGCCGCTGGGCGATGTGGGCGCGGCCGTTGTAGTAGGAGGTGGCCAGCGAGCGCACGAGCCACTCGTCCATGCCCTCGGACAGCGGGTCCCAGGTGGAGGCGGACAGCAGCACCGGCACCGCCGCCCCCGGCGCCCGGTCCCGCAGCAGCCCGAGGGTCAGCAGCACGGCCAGCACCGTCTTGCCGGCCCCGGGCTCGCCGAGCAGCACCAGCCGCCCGCTGGGCACCCGGCGGTAGCCCGCGGCAAGCTGCCCGATCACGGTGTCGAAGGGCCCGCGCAGGCGCCCGCTGAGGCGCAGCCGCACGGCGAGCCCGTCCTGGCGCAGGCTGTCGTCGCCCAGCACCGCCGCCGGGGAGTCGCGGACCTGCCGCTGCGTCTCGGTCCAGGCCAGCGGCAGCACGCCGGGGTCGCGCAGCCGGCGGGCCCGGGCCTCCTCGTACCACTGCTCGTCCACGGTCCGGGCGAGGTCGTCGGCCAGCTCGGCCAGCGCGGCGCCCGACCGGTCCGGCTGGCGGAACACCGCCGCGAGGTCGAGGGCGAGGCCCACGGCGGCGACGAACAGCCCGGCGACGCCGACCGCGTCCACCGTGCCCCGCACGGCCGCGGCCACGACCCACCAGCCGAGCCCGAGCACCGCGGCGCCGAGGACGACCAGGGACAGGTACCGCACGGGGTGGCGCCGACGGCGGAACGCCGCCGGGCCCGGATGCTCCTCCGGCGTGCCCAGGTCCATGCGCGGCCTTTCCCTACGGATGGAATTCGCGCGATCACAGTAGAAGGCGACGGCCAGCGGCCGTTCCGGTCATCCGGTCCGACACCGCCGCACGTTCGGGCGAATCGGACGAGCCAACCGGCGGGCGCCGACGCGGTGCACCCCGGCCGCGGGTGGGCGGCTAGTAGCCGTCCCGGACCTCGTTGCGCAGGGGCTGGCCGGCGGCGTACCGGCGCAGCTGCTCGCCCACCAGCCGGTACGCCCGCGGCAGCAGCCCACGCACCGACCCGGCGACGTGGGGGGTCAACAGAACGTTGGGCATATCCCACAGTGGATGCTCGGCGGGCAGCGGCTCGGGGTCGGTGACGTCCAGGGCGGCCGCGATGCGCCCGGTCGCCAGCTGCGCGGTCAGCGCCGCGGTGTCGACCACCGGCCCACGCGCCGCGTTGACCAGCAGGGCGCCGTCGGGCATCGCCGCCAGGAACGCCGCGTCCACCAGGCCCCGGGTCTGCCCGGTCAGCGGCACGACGAGCACCACCACGTCGGCGTCGGGCAGCAGGGCGGGCAGGTCCGCCACGCCGTGCACGCCGGTCTCGGGCCGCGCCGTGCGGGCCACCCGGGTGAGGGTCACCCCGAACGGCGCCAGCCGCACGGCGATCGCCTCACCGATCGCCCCGGCCCCCACGAGCAGCACCCGCTTGCCGGCCAGCTCGTCGGTGGGGGTGCGCTCCGCGTACGCCCACCTCCGCTCGGTCTGGGCCCGGACGAAGGCCGGAAAGTCGCGGACCGCGGCCAGCACGGCCGCGACCACCCACTCCGCGGTGGACGAGTCGTGCACCCCCCGGGCGTCGTGCAGCGCCACGCCCGGCGGCAGCCGGCCCACCCAGGCGTCGGCCCCGGCCGTGAGCAGCTGGACCACCCGCAGCTCCGGCAGCCGCCCGGCCAGCTCCACCACCCGCCCGGTGGCCAGGAACGGGGGCACCCAGAACTGCACGGCGTCGCCGCCGGCGGGCGGGCGCCCCGGGTCGGCGCACACCTGGACCGCCACCCCTGCCGGGACGGCGCCGAGCAGGGCGAGGCCCTCGGCATGGGGAATCCACACGCGCACGCCGGCCACCCTAACCCGCCGCGCGGCTACGCTTGCCCGGTGATCGGAGTGCCGCATCTGCTGAGCCGCGGGCCCGCGACGGGCGCCCGCCGGGGCCCGGCCGCGCGGGTGGCCGCCGCGGCGCTGGCCGCCACCACCCTGGCCGGGTGCAGCTTCGGTCCGCCGCCGCCGGACAGCTCCGGCACGCCGCCGAAGTTCCCCACCCCGACGGTGTCGGCGTCCCGCTCCGGCGGGGGCGCCCAGGCGGTGACCACGGTGCTCGCCCGGGGCCTGCGGGTCCCGTGGGGCGTGGCGTTCCTGCCCGACGGCAGTGCCCTGGTCACCGAGCGGGACACCCGCCGCATCCTGAAGGTGGGCCCGGAGTCCACCCCGCAGGGGCTGCGGGTCACCCCGGTCCAGACGATCGACGAGGCGGACTCCCGCGGCGAGGGCGGGCTGATGGGCATCGCGGTGTCGCCCCGGTACGCCAGCGACAGGACGGTCTTCATCTACTACACCTCGCCGACCGACAACCGGATCGCGGCGCTGACCCTGGGCGGCGAGCCCCGCCCGATCGTCACCGGCATCCCGATCTCCGGCGTCCACAACGGCGGCCGGCTGGCGTTCGGACCCGACGGCTACCTCTACGCCGCCACCGGCGACGCGAGCCAGCGGGGTCTCGCCCAGGACCGGTCCAGCCTCGGCGGCAAGATCCTGCGGATGACGCCGGAGGGCAGGCCGGCGCCGGGCAACCCGTTCCGCAACTCCCTGGTCTGGTCGCTCGGCCACCGCAACGTGCAGGGCCTGGCCTGGGACGCCGGCCGGCGGATGTGGGCCACCGAGTTCGGCCAGTCCCGCTGGGACGAGATCAACCGGATCGAGCCCGGGAAGAACTACGGCTGGCCCGCGGTCGAGGGCCGGGGCGCGGACCGGCGGTACGTCGACCCGGTGGTCACCTGGCCGGTCGACGAGGCGTCCTGCTCCGGCGCCGCGGTGCTGGGTCAGCTGCTGGTCGCGGCGTGCCTGCGCGGCGAGCGGCTGTGGACGATGGAGCTGACCGCCCAGGGGGCCGTGTTCGGCCAGCCCCGGGCCGCGCTGGTCGGCGAGTTCGGCCGGCTGCGCACGGTGGTCGCCGCCCCTGACGGCTCGCTGTGGGTGACCACCTCCAACCACGACGGCCGGGGCGACCCGGAGCCGGAGGACGACCGGATCCTGCGGCTGGTGATGGGCGAGGGCGGCGCCGGGCAGACCTGACGTTTCGCGTCGGCCTCCACGGGGGAGAGCATGGACGGTATGGCGGCACCCGGAGAAGTCGGACCCACGGGGCGGGCGGGGGC
>DATMJT010000064.1:0-5326 GCA_035553735.1 Pilimelia sp. | reverse complement strand
GCGGACGAACCGCCGGGCGGGTCCGGCCCGGCGGTTCGTCCGCTGCGCGCACTGTGTCATCCTGGGGTCTTTGGTGCTTCTCGTCCGATCCGAAAGGAGGCGGTGCGTGTGGACCGACCCATCCTGGTCTGTGGGTGTCCCCGTTCCGGGACGACGATGCTGCAGCTGATGCTGCACGCGCACCGGCGGATCGCGATCCCGCCGGAGACCCGCTTCGTGCTCGAGGCGTACCGGCGCCGTCGGGAGTTCGGGGACCTGGCCGCCGAGGCGAACCGGCAGCGGCTCGCCCGGTGGATCGTGGACCGGCCGGAGAGCCGGTTCGCCGACCTGGGCCTGGACGCCGAGCGGGTCGCCGCGGACATCGTGGCCGGGCCGCCGACGCTCGGCTCGGCCATGAAGGCGGTGTTCCGGGCGTACGCGCACCGCTTCGGCAAGCCGCGGTGGGGGGACAAGCGGCCGGCGTACATCGCCAACCTGCCGGTGCTGCTGCGGATGTTCCCGGACGCGCAGGTGGTGCACATCATCCGGGACGGCCGCGACTGCGTGGCCTCGCTGAAGGAGATGCGCTGGCACCGCAGCGGCCTGCACAGCGCGATCTCGGCCTGGGCCCAGGCCGTCGACCACGGGCGCTGGGCGGCGCGGGCGCTGCCCGCGGACAGCTACTACGAGGTCCGCTACGAACGCCTGGTCACCCACGTCGAGGACGAGCTGCGCAAGCTCTGCGGTTTCCTGGGTGAGGAGTACGACCCCGCCATGGCCGACCCCGCCGCGGTGGCGCCGGTGGCCGTCCCGAAGGCCAAGACCTGGCACGCCCGGACGCGGGAGCCGGTGGGGTCCGACCGGGTGGGCCGGTGGCGGCACAGCCTGGACCCGGACGAGGTGCGGCTGTGCGAGGCCGTCCTGGGCGGCCGGCTGCGGGCGCAGGGCTACGAGCTGAGCCGGGCGGGGACGCCCCCGGTGACGCAGCGGGTGCGGTACGAGGTCGCCACCGCCCGGCACCGCCTGGCCCCGGTGCGCCGCACCGCTATCCACTCGCTGGACCGGCTGCCCGGCGTCCCCCCGGTGGCCGCCCGCTGAGCAGGCGTGGGCGGTGCCCGTGCCGCGCAGGTGTGGGCGGTGCCCGCGCCGCGCAGGTGTGGGCGGTGCCCGCGCCGCGCAGGCGTCGGTGGCGGCCGCGCGCGGCACTCGCGGCCGGTTGGCCGGCGCGCCCACGTGACCCGGTGGGCTACCCTCGGGCTGCACGACGGGGGGAGGACGACCACCAGATGAGCAGAGCAACCCTGACCTGGATGCGGCGGCGCGGTCGATGAGCGCGACCACCTGGGTGTTTCTCGGCCTCGGCGGGCTCGGCGTCATCCTGTTGGCGCTGGCGCTGCTGGGCGTCGAGGCGCTGGGCCTCGACGACCTGCCCGGCCCCCTGTCGCTGGAGGTCGTCGCCGGTTTCCTGGGCGCCTTCGGCTTCGTGGCCGCCGCCGCCGTCGAGGTGGCCGACGCGCGGCGCCCGGCCGCGGTGGGCGTGGCCGCCGCCGTGGGCCTGGCCGCCGCGCTGCCGGCGGCGTACCTGACCGCCCGGCTGGCGCGCGCGGCGCGGCGCATGCCGACCGACGCCACGCCGACGCGGGACGACCTGGTCGGCGCGCTCGGCGTGGTGGTGACGCCGATCCCCGCGGGCGGGCTCGGCGAGGTGCGGGTCCGGTTCGCCGGGCAGCAGGTCAAGTTCAGTGCCCGCGCCGACGCGCCGCTGCCGCTGGGCGCCCGGGTGTTCGTGGTCGCGGCGACCTCCGACACCAGCGTCGTCGTCGAGCCCCACCCCTGAGCGCCGTCGCCCCTGCTGGTCGGCACCTCACCCGTGAGGCCAGCGCCTCGTCCCTGAGATCAGCGCCTCGTCCCTGCGATCAGCACCTCGTCCCTGAGGTCAGCCCCAATCCCCAAGGTCACTGTCGAAAGGGCCGGTCATGACCCTCCTCATCGCCGTCGGCGGCATCACGCTGCTCGTGCTGCTCCTGGTGCTGTTCGTGCTGTCCAGGATCAAGGTGGCCGGACCCAACGAGGCGTTCATCGTCACCGGCCGCAAGGGCCGGGCCATCGAGTCCGCCGACGGCAGCCGCTCCACCGACCTGTCCGGCCAGAAGGTCGTCATGGGCGCCTCGGTGTTCGTGCTGCCGGTCGTGCAGAAGCTGCAGGTGCTCGACCTGTCCAGCCGGCGGATCCACGTGGAGATCAACGGGGCGGTCAGCAAGCAGGGCATCCGCACGAAGCTGCAGGGCGTGGCGATCGTGAAGATCGGCGGCACCGAGGACGCCATCCGCGCGGCGGCGCAGCGCTTCCTGCACCAGCAGGACGAGATCGAGGAGTTCACCCGGGAGGTGCTGGCCGGCGCGCTGCGCTCCATCGTCGGCCGGCTCACCATCGAGGAGATCATCCGCGACCGCGCGGCGTTCGCCAGCGCGGTGGCCGAGGAGGCCGAGCACTCCATGACCAACCAGGGCCTGGTCCTGGACACCTTCCAGCTCCAGGACATCCTGGCTGAGGGCACGTACCTGCAGGACCTCGGCCGCCCCGAGGCGGCCCGGGTACTCAAGGACGCCGCCATCGCCGAGGCGCGGGCCCGGCAGGCCGCCGAGCAGGAGCGGCTGCTGGCGGAGGAGGCGATCGCCGAGGCGAACCGCAACCTCTCCCTCAAGCAGGCCGCCATCGCCGCCGAGATCGACGCCGCCAAGGCCCGGTCCGCGGCGGCGGGCCCGCTCGCCCAGGCCGAGCGCGACCAGGCCATCCTGTCCGAGCAGCAGAAGGTGGCCGAGCGCAACGCGGAGCTGAAGCAGCGCCAGCTGGACACCGAGGTGCGCAAGCCGGCGGACGCGGCCCGGTACAAGGTCGAGCAGGAGGCCGAGGCCGCCCGCAACGCGGCGGTGCTGCACGCCGACGCCCAGCGCCAGGCCACCATCGCCGCCGCCCAGGCGCAGGCGGAGCAGGCCCGGCTGACCGGTGAGGGCGAGCGGGCCCGCCGGGCGGCGCTGGCGGAGGCGAACGCCATCGAGGGCGCCAAGGAGGGCGAGGCCGAGCAGCGCCGGCGTACCGCGATCGCCGAGGCGGTCGAGCGGGAGGGCCGGGCCGAGGCCGCGGCGATCCTGGCCAAGGGCGAGGCGGAGGCCGACGCCATGGCCCGCAAGGCGGAGGCGTTCGCCCGGTACGGCGAGGCGGCGGTGCTGGACCTGCTGGTGCGGGTGCTGCCGGAGGTCGTCGAGGCGGCCAGCCGCCCGCTGAGCGCGGTCGACAAGATGACGGTCATCTCCACCGACGGCGCCTCGTCGCTGAGCCGCTCGGTGGCCAGCAACGTCGCCCAGGGGCTTCAGCTGGGCAGCGACCTGACCGGGCTGGACCTGGCCGGGCTGCTCGGCCGCCTGGGCCGCGGCCCCGGGCGCGAGATCGACGGCGTCGGGCACGCCGACGGCGGTGCGGCCGGCGCGGCGCGGCCCGGCGGTACGGACGACGGCGCCCGGTCCGGCGACGACCCGGCGCAGGGTGACGGGGCGCCCGGACGGCAGCCGGACGCGGCGCGGCCCGGCGGCCGACCGCTGGTCGCGGGCGAGCCGACCGGCTAACCCTCCAGCCGGGCGGCCAGGATGATCGTGTCGTCCTTGGGGTTGGCCCGGCGCAGGCGCCCCAGCAGCACGGACAGCGCATCCGCGCCGCCGCCCTCGGCACCGGACGCCTGGTCCAGCGCGGCGGTGACGGGCGCCAGCCCCTCCCGCCACTCCCGGTGGGGGTGCTCGACCAGGCCGTCGGTGTAGAGCAGCAGCAGATCGTCGGGGCCGATGGCGACCCGGGCGTTCTCGTACCGGGCCCCGCGCAGCGCGCCCAGCAGCGGCCCGCGCGGCCGGGCCAGCTCCGCGGTGCGGCCCCCGCGCGCCAGCAGTGGCGCGGGGTGCCCCGCCTGGGCCCACACCAGCTGCCCGGAGCCGGGCTCGTAACACGCGACGACGGCGGTGGCGGTGGCGTGCGGGACGTCGTCGCTGGCGTGCAGCAGCTCGTTGAGGTGGGACAGCAGCCGGGCCGGGTCGGCCGTGGAGGTGACGATCAGTGCGGCGAGCGCGTGGCGCAGCCGCGCCATCGTCGTGCCGGCCTGGATGCCGTGCCCGGCCACGTCGCCGACGGCCAGGATCACCTTGCCGCAGCCCGGGACCGGGCCGGCGTGGAACCAGTCGCCGCCGACGTGGGCGGCCTCCTCGGCGGGGATGTAGCGCACCGCCGCCCACACTCCCGGCAGCGCGAAGGGTGACTGCGGGATCGGCAGGATGATGCGCTGCAGCTGGGTGGCGAGCAGGTGCTCGGCCCGCAGGGTCTCCTGGTGCTCGCGCAGCTGGCCCTCGATCTCGGCCAGCCGGGCGAGCGTCGTCTCCCGCGCGGTGACGTCCTGGACGATCCCGTAGACCTTCAGCGGGCGGCCGGTGGCGTCGCGCACCGCGTCGGCGACCGTGCGCAGATGCTTGACCTTGTCGCCGAGCCGCACCCGGACGGTCACGTCGACCTTCTCGCCGCGCGCGAAGCGCTCCGCGGCGGCGACCCGGATGCCGGTGTCCTCCGGCAGCACCAGGGCGCTGGACTCCTCCTGGGCCAGCGGCCCGTCGGCGGGATCCCGCTCGTAGATCCGGTACAGCTGGTCCGACCACACCACGGTGCCGGTCAGCAGGTCCCACTCGCCCCAGCCCAGGTCCGCCAGCCGCTCGGTCTGCTCGATGCGGTCCCACTGCCGGGCTTCCTCGTCGTGCCGCACCCAGCTGACCAGCAGGCCCTGGCCGAGGCGGTGGACCCGCAACGAGTAGACCGAGTTCTCCGGCACCCCTGCGCTGCCGTCCCGGTACCGGAACGGGCCCAGCTCCCGCGGCTCGCCGTCGGTGAGGACCTGCTCGTACGCCGGCCACAGCGGCTCGTGCACCACGCTGGGATAGGCGTCGCGGATCCGTACGCCGACCAGCTGCGGACCGCGCCGTCCGGCCACGTCCACCGCCTCCGGGCTGGTCGCCGCCATCCGGTAGTCGACCACCTCCCCGCGCGGGCCGCGTTCCGGCAGCAGCCAGGAGACGGAGCCCGGCAGCGAGTTGAGCATCTCCTGGACCGTCGCGGTGGGCAGGTCGCCGGGCTGCGCCACGGCCGCCTGCTGCCCCGCCGGCTCGCCCGGCTCCGCTGACCCGAGCCCGTCGGAGGTGTGCAGGGCGCGCCGCACCACGGCGTGCAGCGCGGTGCCGGACTCCTCGCCCTCGTCGGCCTCCAGCACCTGCAGCACGTCGGCGGCGAGCCGGTCGGGCGGCAGCCCCCGGGCCTCGGC
>DATMJT010000063.1:0-5655 GCA_035553735.1 Pilimelia sp. | reverse complement strand
CCGGACGACCCGGCGGGCTCAGCCGCGGCCGGGGGCGACCCTCCGCGGGACGGCTCCGCCGACCGGACCACGGGGCAGTCCGGCGAGTTCTGGGCCGGCGACGTGCTGGTCGTCGGCGCCGGGGCGTCCGGCCTGCTCATCGCGGCGGAGCTGCGCCGGGCCGGGTACGAGGTCACCCTGCTCGACGCCGACGGGATGGGCGCCGCGCAGAGCAACCACTCCCACGGCTACCTGCACCGCGGGCACATCTACATCGCACCGTCGGCGAGCCTCGTCCGCGCGCTGGGAAGCGGCGCGGACCGCTGGCACCAGCTGCTCGGCGAGGCCGCGCTGACCCCGCACGCCGCGCGGTCCACCGTAGGTTTCACCAACCCGTACACCGCCGCGGTGGCCGAGGCGGCCTGGCGGGCGGCCGGGCTGACGGTGACGCCGGCGCAGCCGCCGCCGGGCAGCGTGCCCGCGGCGTTCGCCCGCTGCTACGCGACCGAGGAGGCCACCTACGTCATGACCCCGTGGTTCGGTCGGTTCGCCCGCCGGCATCTGGCCGGGGTGGCCACCGTGCACGGTCGGGCCGTGGAGCTGCTCCGGACGGGCACCGCGGTGACCGGCGTCCGGGTGCGGCTGGCCCGCGCCGCCGCGGCCGGGCCCGCGGGCGCCGCCGCGGCCGGTGCCGGCGGCGCCGCGGCGGCGGTCACGCTGCGCGCGCGCTGCTACGTGCTGGCCGCCGGGATCGGCAACCTGCCGCTGATCTCCTCGGCCACCAGCTACCGCGGCCGGGCGCTGAACCGAACGTCCTTCATGCTGGTGCTGCGCGCCACGGGGCTGGGCAACCTGAGCCTGGTCATGCCCGAGCACGAGACGTACGGCCTGTTCATGGTCAGCCGGCACGTCGACGGCAGCGACGTGTGGCTGGTGTCCAACTATCTGTCGTACGCGGTGGAGAGCTGCTCGGCGCAGGCGGCGACGATGTGGCTGCGCGCCACCGTACGCCGGCTGCGCCGGCTGACCTCGGCGCTCGCCGCCGACGACCTGCGCTGGGGCGTGTACTGCGCGCCCAAGGGCGAGCTGCGGACCGACCGCAACCGCCTGGACGTGCACTCGGTGCAGGACTACGGGCTGACCAACGTCCTGGTCGCGGCGCCCACCAAGCTCACCCTGTGCCCGCTGCTGGCCGACGACGTGGCCCGCGCGGCGCGCGAGCGGCTGGCCACCGCGGATGCGCAGCCCCGCGGTGGCGACCGGTGGGCGCTGGCGCGGCCGCTGCCGGTGCGCGGCGAACGCTGGGAGTCGGTCGCCCTGGCGCCGGCCGACGACCTGCACCGGCTGGTGCACGATCCGCGCCGCCAGCTCGCCGGGTGGTCGGCGTGAGGCCCGGCACCGGACACCGGGGGTGGCCGTGCCCGCCGTGGTGATCCTGCGCGAGTCCGGCGAGACGGGCGTGGCCGAGGCCGTCCGCACGGACCTGGTGCTGCGCGACTGGTCGGTCACTGTGGAGTCGTTCGCCAGCCGGGTCCTGGAGGCCCGCTGGCCGGCGGCGGCGCGCCCCGCCGTGCTGGCCTTCGTGCCGCAGCAGCCGGCGCAGCGCGAGCGGGGGCTGGCCCGGCTGCGCCGGATCACCCAGGCCGACCCGGAGAACCTGCCGATCGTGGTGTGCCCGGCGGACGTCGAGCTGCCCGACTGGGTGTACGAGCACGGCGTGCGATCCGTCGTGCAGGCTGGCCGGGTGAGCTACGACCGCCTGTTCGAGGACGTCTTCCGCGCCCTGGTGGGTCCCCTGCCGGTGTGGCTGGAGCTGCGCGTGCGTCCCAGCCAGATGCTGCGCCCGACGGGCGTGGCGTGGTGGAACGAGGACGTGTTCGTGGCCGACGAGCGCTACGAGCACGTGGTGCGGCTCGGCCCGGCCGACTCGCAGGTGGTGCTTCCCGGCCTGTTCGAGCCGCACCACCTCCACCTGGACCGGCGTACCCTCTATGTCGCGAACAAGTCCGCGAACGAGCTGCTGGTGGCGCAGCTGGTCGACGACATGGCGACCGAGGTGCGCTCGGTCACCGACTGCGCCGGGCCGCTGCGCTGCCCGCACGACGCGCGGTGCGCGCACTTCGTGCTGGCGGTGGCGGACACCGACAACCACCGCGTGCTGGTCAGCCGCGACACCAACCGCATCGAGGACGCCCGCTGGACGCCGGTGCGGCCGGAGCGTCCGCTGCGCGCGCCCTGCGGCGTGCACGCCGACGCCGACGCGGTCTGGGTGGCCGACACGTTCAACCACCGCCTGGTGGCGTTCGACCACGACGGCCGGCAGCTCGGCGCGTACGACGGGCCGGCGGGGTCGGCGTTCCGCTACCCGGTGGCGGTCACCGGGTGGCGCGACTTCCTGTTCGTCTCCGACGAGGGCTCCGAGCGGGTGGTGGCCCTGCGGCGGTCGCCGACGGACCCGGCGGCGCTCACGGTGCACGATTTCGCATTCGCGGGCCCCTGGGTGCGGCAGACGTTCGGCCTGTCGGTGAACCGGGAGAACCGGCTGGCCGTCGGCGACCGTAAGCAGAAGTGCGTGTGGCTGGTGGACCTGGAGCAGGCGCTGGCGGCCACGCCGCCGGAGCCGGCCTCGGCGGCGGGCTAGGGTGGGCGGCGTGCGGCTACGGGACCGGCTGGTCTCGGCGGGACGGACCCGCTGGCTGGATGTCGGCTGCGGCGGCGAGTTCGAGCCCGGCTTCGACTACCTGGACGTCTTTCCGACCGGTCTGGTGCCCGCCGAGCACCGCGACCGGTACCACCGCGTGGACATCGTGCATCCCGGCCCCGCCGCGGAGCGGTTGCGGGGCGGCTACGACCTCGTCCGGCTGCAACACACGCTGGAGCACCTCGGCTTCGAGGACGGCCAGGCCGCGCTGCGCACCTGCGCAGCGCTGCTGCGCCCCGGCGGGCTGATCCTGATCACGGTGCCGGACCTGCGGGTGCACGTACGCCGCTACCTCGACGGCAGCTACCGGAACTGGGCCGGCTTCGCGCAGTGGGCGCGCGGCCGGGTGCCCCCCGACGCACCGGACAGCGCGTACTTCTCGGTGTACGCGCACAGCATGACGTTCGAGGAGCACCGTTGGTGCTACGACTACGAGGGCCTCGCGTACCAGCTGCGCCGCACCGGCGCGTTCGGCGGCATCCGGGAGTTGCGGCCGGACGACCCGCTGGCCAGCCTGCCGTTCACGCACAACCGGCCCGAGGAGGACGTCTGCGTGCTGGCCGAGCTGCTACCGCGGCACTCGGGCGACCAGCCGGCAGCCTCGGCCAGCGGGTAGCACATGGTGACACCGAGTGCCCGGCCGATCGGCCATCGGCGCCGCCAGCCTTGCCGACCTACCGTTCGGTGTCCAGATGGGCAACCGCCCGAGGCCCGATCCCGCGATCTGGCCCGTCCCGGCCACAGTGGGTGAGTTTGACGTCCCGGCTTGGGGGTACGGCAGGCCGCAGTCGGAGATGGGGAGGAACCGATGGTGCGTGATCGTCGTGTGCTGCGCGGTGCGCTGGTGCTGCTCGTGGCCGGCGCCCTGACGCCGGGGCTACCGGCGTCGGCGGGCGCCGCCGCGGTGTCGGGTGTTCCGGCGTCGGCGGGCGCCGCGGTGTCGGGTGTCCGGTCAGGTGTCCCGGGGTTGGCGGGCGTTGCAGAGCCGGGGCCGGCGGCGACCCTCAGCATCAGGTACAACGCGGGCGACAGCGACCCGGCGGCCCCGCCCAACTCCTTCGTGGTGGAGGGGGAGTGCAGCGTGCCGACCACCATCGAGTACCGGTGGGGGTCGGAGCACGGCCGGATCTCCGCCTGCAGGGCGCAGGCGGTGTCCCTGGCGCCGCTGGGCGAGGTGAGCCACGCCCTGTGGTGGCGGGTGTGCCGCCTCATGAGGTACAAGGGCCAGCTCCTGCCCCACTGCGATGAGCCACGGCACGACGTGGTGCGCACGAGCGCCGCGGCGTAGTTGGCGCGCCCGGAGCGTGGCGACGGCACCCGGGGCGGGATCAGCGGAGGTGGTCGCCGACCAGGCGGGCGATCTGGGCCCGGGTGTCGTCTGCGGCGGGCACGACGGTCACGTTGGACATTGACCTGCCCCTGCCGACAACCACGAAGGCGACATCGCGGTGGCGTGGGGCCGCCCGGCTGACGGCGGCGCTCGTGGGTCCGCCGACGGCCAGGACCATCCCGCAGCCGCCCTGCGCGAGGCTGTTGAGGTAGGCCGCGGCGTTCGCCTCGGTCTGCGGCCCCGCCAGCGCCAGGTACCGCACCTGGATCCGGTGGGCGGTCGACGCGTCCTGCATGCCGGCCCACACCGGCGCGGCCGCCGGATCCGCGATGCCCTTGTCGCCCGTCACCAGGCATGCGGACACGTCGCGGTAGTGCCGCTCCCGCGCCTGCGGTGCGGGCTCCTCCCGCAGAACCAGCACGGCGACCAGCAGTGCCACTACCACCGCGAGCCCGGCGCCGGCAGCCCAGCGGGCACGCGCCGACGACCCGCGCACCCGCGGGAGGAGCTGTCGCGCCAGCTCGGCCGCCTGCCGTCTCGTCGCCACCACTCGTCCCACCCGTCGAAGAAGCCGCTGCGCCGGCAGGGAAACGCGACCCGCCTCCGCCACGAATCCGCCGGCACTGTACAACGCGGACCCACCCGCCGCGACCCCATCGACTGCGGCGGTATGTGGTTTCCGCGCCGCCACCTGCGTGGGTTTCGGTTCCGTCGCTCACCCGAACTCGTGAGGGCCGAGCCCATTCACGGATGCTTATATGCGCTTAACCCCGCCCTACAGGCGAACTAGGCGATTAGTCCAGTTGGGCGACGGACCCCTTTTTCTGATGCCGGCAGACCATTGTGCTCCTGGGAGTTTCCTGTGAAGACTGTGCCGACGTACCGGATCCACGGGGGAGGCTGCCGTGCTGCGGCGGATCGCTATTCTTGCTGCGCTGAGCGTGGCGTTGACGGCTGTCATCCCCGCGGGAGCGGTGCGACCGGGCGGATCCTTTCCGTCGCTGAGCAGTCCGTTCACCGGCGGCTGGTTCACCTGGCTGGGCGGCGATGCCGCCCTCGCCGATCCGCCTGGCGCGCCCCGCCAGCGCTGGGGTGGCGGCGCCGCCGGTGAGCCGCACTACGTGTCCACCAAGGCGACCACCGCCGGCCGCGGCGGGGCCAGGGCGCCCCGCCCGGGCGGGGAGCGTGGCGCCGAACGCGGCGCGGGCAGGGAGCGTGGCGCCAAGCACGGCGCGGGCAGGGAGCGCCGTGCGGCCGGAGAGCCCCGCGCAAAGCGCGGCGCGGGCAAGGCGCCCGGCAGGGTTCCCGGCGCGGTGCCGCCTGCGCTGCCGCCGCGCGAGCCGGGAAAGCCGTGGACGGCGCCGTCGCTCGACAAGCCCGGCTTCGACCCGGCGACCAGCAAGAAGGTTCCCGGCCGCAGCGGGGAACGCACCGAGGTGTACGAGAACGCTGACGGCACCTTCACGAAGCGGCTGTACAACACGCCCGTCAACTACCGGGACCCGTCCGGGGCGTACCGTCCGATCGACACGAACCTGGTCCGGCGCGGCGCGTGGTGGCGCATGGCGGCCAACTCGATCGGCGTCTCGGTCGCGGCCCAGTCCGCGCCGAGTGCGGTGGGCCTCGCCCCGGCGGAGGTCAGCCC
>DATMJT010000062.1:0-20439 GCA_035553735.1 Pilimelia sp. | reverse complement strand
CCCGCGTCAGGTACCGGCCGCGGCCGGGTCGACGAAGCAGAGCACTCCACCCGGCATCGGCGCGGCGGCCGGATGTCGCGGCGGCGATCCGGCGAACCGCTCGCGCAGTCGCGCGTACGCTCCCGCGCTCTCCGCGCCGGTGGCCATGACCAGTACGCACCTGGCCCGGTTCACCAGCGCCGGCGCGAAGGCGACGTGACGCGGCGCGCCTCGCCAGCCGGTCGGCGCGCTCACCACGGTGAGGGGGCCCGGTCTGTCCGGGGCCGGTTCCCGCAGCAGCGTCGAGGAGACGCAGTCGTCGGCACCCATGCCGAGAAGAACGAGGTCGAAGACGGGTACCCCGTCGGGTCCGGATGGGACGACCGCCCGGATCCGGGTCTGGTAGGCGTCCGCGACGGTCCGCGCGTCACCGAGATCGACCGGTACCGGATGGAAGCTGTCCGGGTGCGTGTCGAGGCCGGGCAGCTGGTCACCGATGACGGCGTTGCGGGACGGTGAGTCGGCGGATGCGACGGACTCGTCGGAGACGAAGAACCGGCACCGCTGCCACGGCACGTGGTCCCGGAGGTCGGTGGCCAGCAGGCGGTACATCGGGCCGAGACCCGGGTCACCGGTGAGCGCGGCATGGCAGACGCCCCGCCGCCGGCAGGCGATGTCGACCTGACGGGCGAACGCGGCGGCGGCGGCGCGCGCGACGCCCGGGAGATCCGGACACAGCCTCTCCTCGATCGCCGTCATGCGGACTCCTCACCCTGGCCACTGTGTCGCGCCCATGCTCGCAGCGGGCCTGTCCGGCGGTTGTCCGTGGCGTGTCCGGTGTGCACGGACGCGCGACGGGTGGCGCGCGATCGCGCCCGGTCAGCGATGCTCGGGAATGGCGTCCCAGGGCAGCTCGAAGTTGCGGGAGCTGACCAGCTGGCCGTAGTAGGTCGGACCACCGACATCGCCGCGACCGGGTCCCTCACCGTAGCTGACGTCCTGCCGGACCGCGATGAGCGTGGCGACCCGGATGTCAGCCTCGGGGAACACCTTCTGCAGTTCCTGGCGGGCCCACTTGACGTGGGTCCCGGTCCGGAAGGCGTCGTCGGTGAGCAGGATCCGCTGTACGGTGTCGGGATCGTCGTCGGGATGGTCTGCCTCCCGGGGCGGGCCGGCCGCGACGTAGTACTCCCGATGTCCGTGCCCGTCGGTCCGCCACAGGATGAGGACGGGCAGGACCCGGCAGAGCCTGAGGTGCTTGCAGATCATGCCGCCGACGATCGAGCCACCGCGGTTGATGCCGACGATCAGGTCCGGTCGCCAGTCCTGGATCGCCTTGGCGTTGTTGGGTGTCGTGCCGATCACCTGACGCTCGCCGACGCCGTCCCCGAGCATGCGCAGGAGGAACTCACCGCACTCGGCGAAACTGAACCTGTGCGGGAACGGCTCACCGGTGGAGGGGCTGCGGAGGTCGAGCATCTCGGTCGCGCGGACGACGTCGCCGTTGCGTTCCATGTGGCGGCCCAGCTCGGTCAGCCGGCGCGACACCGGCTGCCTGCCGGCGCCTGACGTGGTCCTGAAGCACTCCACGGCCCGCGCCCGCCTGCCCGCCCGGTAGAGCAGGTACATGACGAGCTCGCACAGCGTCTCGTCGGCGGGAAACGACTTCTGTATCTGGCAGGCCCGCTCCAGGACCGCCCACTTCTCATTGAGCAGGATGGCCGCGCGCAGCCACAACGCCGCCGCGTCGCAGACCTCCGCCGTGATCTCGTCCCGTGTCCTGCGCAGCGCACCGCCCAGGTGCGGGTCCAACCCCTCCAGCGGTACGCCGCGGACCAGCTCCATCGCCCGGTCCAGAGCCTCGAACCGCGTACGCGTGTCGTCCGACCTGCGGCCCTGGGCCACCAGGTCGAGAAAGACGGTGTAGTCCAGGTCATGGGCCGGCCAGGCGAGATACCGCCGACGGTCGTCCCTGGTGATGCTGATCGAGGTCGCGGAATTGATGCGGTTGATGGCCCGCTGGACGTTCCTCGTCGCCTGACTGTCGTTCCAGACGGCTCTGGCCAGGTCGGCGTCGGTGAGACCGCCGAGCCGGGCGCCCCCACGGCGATCGCCTCGGGCGTCATCGGCGCCCAGCGCGAGGACGACTATTAGGTTCCGCTCCAGGGGCTGCAGGTCGTCACCGTCGCCGCGCCGGTCGTAGCGGATCTCGACCGGACCCAGAACCCGAATCTTTGTCACGTCTCCTCCGTGGACAGTGCCGACCTTTTCGGGTCCATCCTTTCGGCACTCTCGTCCCCGCGGAACGCACTGCCGGTCCGTTCCGGCACGACTGCGGGCCGCCACAACCACGGGCCGACGTCTGCATGGGGTCCGGTTGACGCGGATGGGCACGCGACCCCGCCCGGACCGGAGGTTGGCCAGGCTGTACACATCGCGGACCGGCTCGACATCGGCGTCGTCCACCATCGGGGCGCGCCGGGTTGCCGGGACCGCTGCCGCACCTACGGCCGATGGTCATCCAGCGGCCGCGTGAGCCACGCCGACGGCCACCGAACGGCGTGGCCTGGATGGAAGGTACCCATCGATGTTGACCTGGTTGATCTGTTCCTACCTGTTGGTGCTGCTGGCGTTGATCGGCTGCGCCGGCTGCGTCGCCCTCTTCGTCGACGACGACAGGCGCCGCCGGCAGGCGTTCAGAGTACTTCAGCTCCTACTCGGTGCCAGTACGGGCGTCGTGGCGCTGACCGCGTTCCACGTCGTCCAGAACGGGCTGTTCGGCTGACTGCGGAAGGCGTCGCGGTCGATGTCCGAGTGGAAGCGCCCTGGCAGGTGGCGTGACGCGGCCGTCGTCGACCGTGGATGGACGCGCAGATCCGTGAGGCGGCGACGGCCGCGGTTCGCCGTACTGGGTGGACGCTCGTGGGTGGCGTCGGCCTTCGACGAGCTGCGATCGCCCCGCGTCCGCCGGTGCGGCTGTTGCCCGACGGGCGCGGCGGCGAGTACCTGACGTGGGCCGCCTGTCCGGCGACCTGGACGTCTCGACCGCGCCCAGGGTGCGAACAGCCCTGGTCAGGTGCCTGGTGGAGCAGCCGGACGCGCTCGTGGTGGACCTGGTCGAGCTGACGGTGCTTGAGCCGGCGGCGACGACACAGCCTAGCTGGAGCGCAGCTCGCCGCTTCGGTCGTCGAACGCTGCCGCCAGCCGGCCGTTGAGGGCTTCACCGACCCGGTCGGCAGCGGTTCGGATGCCGTCCCTGTCCTCCCTGGGTAGCTCGTTGGGGATCTCGGTGAGGATCAGCTCCGTCTGCCGGCGGATCTCCGTGCGTTGTGCGTCGTCGCGGGCGCTGACGGCCGCGTCGCGCAGGACGCGTAGCACGGCGGTGAGTACCACGGGGTCGTGCCTGCCGTACCGGCGGATCTGGGCACATGTCATGTCCAGGTAGTAACGGATGTCGCGGTCGGGGACGGTGACCCGGACGGTGTCGCGGGTGTCGCGGTGGGCGGTGGGGCCGAGCTGCTTGGCCATGAGCCGGATGAGCAGGTCGCCGAGGTGACCGATCGCCTGGGCGGCGGTGGCGGGATCGTTGACGGATGGGGAGATGGCCTTGACGGCGATGTCGGCGAGGCGTCGGAATCCGAATGCGGTGTCCTGCTCGAAGGTGCGCTCGTAGCCCAGTTCGACGGCCGACAGCATGGCCGTGACGTGGTGTTCGTCGATGCCGGCGCCGGTGCCGCGCCAGGCGTAGAGCACCGGGGTGCCCAGCAGCACCTGGTCACCGGGGCGGACGAGGACGCGCACGTAGGCGTCGGCCGCGG
This sequence comes from Pilimelia sp., assembly GCA_035553735.1. GTDB lineage: Bacteria > Actinomycetota > Actinomycetes > Mycobacteriales > Micromonosporaceae > DATMJT01. The sequence continues at coordinate 16,642 of DATMJT010000062.1, read as the reverse complement.
CGGCGGCCCGGACCAGCGCATCGACGTCGATCCGTTCGCAGAAGCCGCTGCCGGGTGCCCGGACGACGGCTGCCTCGGTGCTGGTGACGCGGTCCGGTGGAGGATGCCGGTGGGCGCCGGCGTCGTAGTCCGGGTAGGCGCCGTCCAGGGTGCGAACAGCCTGGCGGTGCACGGTGCGCATCATGGTGTCCACCCGGAGTTGCCGCATGATGTGCGCCAGGAACGCCATCAGCAGACCCACCGAGACCAAACCGAGCAGGTACGCCCAGCACAGGGCCGCCACCGGCAGCGGCCGGTCGGGGTGCAGGCTGCGCAGCACGGTCAGCGACGACGCGAACGTCGACAGCAGCGTCCCGAGCGCGATCTGGGTCAACCGGTCGCGGGTGAAGTCGCGCAGCAGGCGCGGGGAGAACTGCTGGGAGGCTAGTTGGAGGGCCACGATGACCGCGGAGAAGGTCAGGCTGGCCGCGGTCACCACCGCGGTGGCCAGGGTCTGCATGGCCGACGAGGCCGACGACGGGCCACCCGGCCACAGCCACCGCTGCAGCAGCGTGGAGGTGTCGGGACGGTACTGCAGCAGCAGGAACGTCAACGCCAGCACGCCCACCATGCAGGCGGTCGGCAACACCCACATGGAGGCCCGCATGGTCTCGGCGGACGGCAGGTGCAGGCGCGATGACCGGGGCCCGCCGGGTCCGGCGACGCCGTTCATGCGCGGCGGCACCTGGCCTCACGGGGTCCCACTGGACGCAGATCCCCCGTTCGGCGGCGGCAACAGGATCCCACCGACCGAACTCTACGCCGTGCGGGCCTCCGTACTGCGGCGAAGCGACTACGACCCGGCTCCGGTTCCCGACCCGGCTCCGGTTGCCTCCCTGCGCCTCGTCCACTCCGCCCGGTCCAGGGCGTACCGGACGTCGCCGTGCTCGTCCCCCGGGATCCGGTCCGGCCAGTCCGCGTGGAACACCTCGACCAGGCGCAGGCCGACCTTCTCCATCACCCGGCGCGAGGCGGTGTTCACCACCATGGTCTCGGCCCACACCCGGCGTACGCCCAACTCGGCGAAGCCCTTGTCGACCAGTGCCCGACTGCCCTCGGTGGCGAGCCCCCTGCCCCAGGCGGACCGGCGCAGCCGGTAGCCGAGTTCGGGCTCGTCGGCGGGGTGGCCCTCACCCGGGCGGAGGTGGAACCAGCCGAGGAACTCCGCGCTGGACTTCTCCTCGGCGGCCCAGAAGCCCAAACCGGGCGACTCCGCGTGGTACCGCAGCCACCGCGGCAGGATCACCCGCTCGACCTCCTCGCGCGGCGTCGGTCGGCCCCCGTTGATGAACCGCATGACCTCCGGGTCGGAGTCCAGCTCCACGAGGGCCTCGACGTCGTCGGGGGTGAACTCGCGCAGCAGCAGCCGCGCGGTCTCCAGGTAGGGACGCGTCATGGGAGCATCATCCCGCGTCGGCGGACGTGCGCGAGGCGATCAGGGCGCCCACTCCGTCGAGCAGCCGCCGCAGGCCGAATTCGAAGGTCTCGTCCCAGCCGAGGCTGAACGCGTCCTCGGCCAGCGCGGCCATCGCGGGGTAGTCGCCGGACTCCATCGCGCGGGACAGCGCCGGGCCCTGCTGCGCCCAGAACTCCTCGTCGGCCAGCCCGGTCTCGGCGGACACGGCCGCGTGCTGGATGTGCTGGCGGGCGAGGCCGGTCACGTACGCGTCGACCAGGACCATCACCGAGATCCGCTCCTGGTCGGTGAGGCCCAGCCGGTCCAGCGACCGCATGACCAGCTCGATGCCCGCGAGCGTGTTCGGACCGATCACCGGACGGGTCCAGTTCACCTGGAGCAGCCACGGGTGGCGCCGGTAGAGCCGGTAGGAGCCTTGTGCCGTCGCCGTCAGCACGGCCCGCCAGCCGGCGCCGGCCAGGCCGACCAGCTCCTCCCCGGGCTCGCTGACCCGGTCCAGCATGAGGGCGAGCAGCTCGGCCTTGCCGGGCACGTAGCGGTACAGCGACATGGTGCCCACGCCCAGCTCGGCCGCGACCCGCCGCATGGACAGCCCGTCGACGCCGTCCCGGTCGGCCACCGCGATCGCGGCCTCGACGATGCGCCGCAGGCTCAGGCTCGGCCTGGGCCCGCGCCCCTGCCGCCCGCCCCCGCCCCAGAGCAGCTCGATGCTCCGCCGTACCTGCTGCGCCGGGTTCGGCTGGCTCGTCATGGTCGCCGATCCTATCGAGCGCTTGTTTCTGGGTACGCTGTACGCTAATGTGCGTACGCCGTACCCAGATAGGGAGGAGCCCCCGTGCCGCAGCACGCCGTCTACGCCGACGGCCTGGAGAAGCGATACCGGAAGACCCGCGCCCTGGCGGGTCTCCACCTGGCCGTGCCGGCCGGCACCGTGTACGGGCTGCTCGGCCCGAACGGTGCCGGCAAGACCACCGCCGTGCGCATCCTGTGCACGCTGACCCGGGCCGACGCCGGCCGGGCGGAGGTGGCCGGGCACGATGTCCGGACGCAGCACCGCCAGGTCCGCCGCCGGATCGGCCTCACCGGCCAGCAGACCGCCGTCGACGACAGCCTGAGCGCCCGGCAGAACCTGGTGATGTTCGGCCGGCTGTTCCACATCGGCACGGCGGCGGCCCGGCAGCGCGCCGACGAGCTGCTCCACCAGTTCGGCCTGGCCGACGTGGCGGACCGGCCGCCCAGGACGTTCTCCGGTGGCATGCGCCGCCGTCTCGACCTGGCCTCCAGCATGATCCTCGCGCCGGACGTGCTCTTCCTCGACGAACCGACAACGGGGCTGGACCCGGCGGGCCGGCGCGAGGTGTGGCAGGCCATCGGGGACCTGGCCGCCGGCGGCACCACCGTCGTGCTGACCACGCACTACCTGGACGAGGCGGACAAGCTCTGCGACCGGGTGAGCGTGATCGACCATGGTCGCAACGTCGTCGAGGACACGCCCGAGGGGCTGAAGCGCCGGATCGGCACCGAGCGGGTGGACGTCGTGGCCACCGACCCCGGCGACCTGCCGCGGATCGCCGAGGTGCTCGACAAGGCGGCCGCCACGGCGGTGGAGTCCAGCGTGGACGCCGCCACGCTGACCGTGAGCGCCGCCGTCGCCGACGGCGTGCCCGTCCTCGTCGAGGTTGCCGCGCAGCTGCGGGTGCTGGGCATCCCGGTGTCCGATCTGGGGCTGCGCCGGCCCACCCTCGACGAGGCGTTCCTGCACCTCACCGCCGGTGCCCGGGGACGCGGGGAGGTCCGCGCATGACGACGTGGACCCGGCCGCCGGAGTCGGACGACTCGCTGGTCGCCCGCGCCAGGTGGGCGGTGGCGGACTGCCGGACCGTCGTGGCCCAGGAGCTGCTCCACCTGGTCCGCCAGCCGTCCACCTTCGCCTGGCAGCTGGGCTTCCCTGTCGTCATGGTCCTGCTGTTCGTGTACGTCTTCGGCAGCGCGATGGACGTCTCCGGGCAGGGGGCCGGCACCGGCTACCTGGAGTACGCGATGCCCGGCCTGTTCGCGATGAGCATGGCCTTCGGCTTCATGAACACGGCGTTCGCCGTGGCGATGACGAAGGAGAAGGGATTCATCGACCGGTTCCGGTCCATGCCGATGGCCTCCTCGGCGGTGGTCACCGGCCGCGGCGTGGCCGACCTCCTGCACGCGGCCGTGGACCTGGTCATCCTCGTGGTCATCGCGCTGGTGCTCGGCTGGCGCCCGGGCGGCGGCCTCGTCGCCACCCTCACCGCGTTCGCGCTGCTGCTCTGGCTGCGGTTCGCGCTGATCTTCGTGGGTGTCCACCTCGGCCTGTCGGTGAAGAACACCGAAGCGGCGGGGAACCTGTTCGCGGTGGCGTTCCCGTTCGGGATGATCTCGTCGGTGTTCACGCCGCCGGACCTGATGCCGGGCTGGCTCGGTGCGGTGGCGGCCTGGAACCCGGTATCCGCCACGGCCGGCGCGATCCGTGAGCTGTTCGTCTCCCCGGCGGTGAGCAGCGGCTACTGGATCGAGGGGCACGCGTTCGCCGCCGCCGTCGGCTGGCCCGCGGTGATCACCGCGGTGTTCCTGCCGCTCGCCGTCCGCCGGTACGGGCGCCTCGGCCGGTGACCGGCGCGCCGTCGGCGCCGCCACGCCGCGGAGCCCGCGCTCCCGCTCGGGACCGGGCGGGTCCGCACCGCCCCCGGGGCCGGCGCCGGCGTTCGGCCGGCGCCGGCCGCGGGGTGGTAGCCGCGGGGGCAGCGGCGTCACATCACCGTGTTGGTGGCCCAGATCGCGCGAACGTACAGGTTGCCGCCGGAAACGGTCCCGCAGTAGATGACGAAGTTGGAATCCGCCTGCAGGCCCAGCAGCGGCGCCTCGGCGCTGTTGCACCGGTGGTACGTGCCGCTTGACCACTTCGCGGTGCCCCGGCCCTCGGTGCCGGTGTAGAGCACCAGATTGTCGTCCGGCTGGAACAGCATCTGCACCGACCCGGACCCGTACGTGTGGGACGCCCACCGGGCGGCGCCGGTGTGCCGGTTGTAGACAACCAGGTTGCCGTCCGTCTGCATCGACAGCCGCGCGTTGCCGAATGTCCAGCTGTTGCCCCGGTCCAGCCACTGGTACGCATTGGCGAAGTGGACCTGCACGCCGCTCACATAGCCGTCGAACGACGCGCCGGGCGTCAGTGCGAGTGTGCCCACGCCGCCCCCGTTGCGCAGGGCCGTGCCGTCAACCGGCTGGCCCTCGGCGTCGACCACCAGTACCGACTCGGCCGGGGGCGCGGCCGTCGCCGGCCCCGCGGCGGCGACGACAGTTCCGACCGCCAGGGCGAGGATTCCCAGGATTGCTCCAATCCGTCGTTTCACACACTTCATCCCTTCATTCAGGATGCGCTGCGTCCATTTGACGCCACGCTGACCACATCACCGGTGGTCATGGCTCATGACAGCAGGAGAAACGGTTGTCTAGCAGGGGTTGCCAGCGCTAAACAATCCGGTTCGGACGGCGGAAGTCGGATTTTACGGGTATTACGGGCGGTTCTTACCGTTGCTACGATGCCAGCGGCTGGTGGTGTGGGTCATGAACGGAGGGATCATGCCCCGTCCAGAGCGTCCGCTGGATGCCGCCGCCGGGCCGGTGGAAGCGTTTGCCGCGGCCCTGCGAGAACTGCGCCGGCAAGCCGGCAATCCCGGATACCGCGCACTGGCGGAATCTGCCGGATATTCGCCGGCGGCTCTGGCGAACGCCGCCGGTGGCCGGCGGCTGCCGAGTATGGCGGTCACCATCGCGTTCGTGCGGGCCTGTGGCGGCGACGTGGCGGAATGGGAACGGCGATGGCGTGCGGTCGCCGCAGAGTGCACCGCACAACGCACGACCGGTGCCGCGGGTGACGCGGCGGAACCGGATCCGCCGTACTGCGGCCTCCGCCCGTACGGAATCGCCGACGGCGACCTCTTCTTCGGCCGCCAGCGCCTGGTGCGGCAACTGGCGGAGCTGCTTCGCCGGCAGCGGTTCGTCGCGGTGTTCGGCGTGTCGGGCAGCGGCAAGTCGTCGTTGCTGCGCGCCGGCCTCGTGCCGGCGCTGCGCGGCAGCGACGGCACCGGGTACGGCGCTCCGGTCGTCATCACGCCCGGCCGTGCCCCGATGGAGGCACTGCGTCAGGTGATCGCCGACCCGCCCGACAACGGCGAGCTGCTGCTGGTCGTCGACCAGTTCGAGGAGCTGTTCACCCTGTGCGCCGATCCCGGCCAGCAGGCCGGGTTCGTCGACACCCTGGCCGCCCTGGTCGAGGATCCGGCATCGCGATGCCGCGTCGTCGTCGCCGTCCGCGCGGACTTCTACGCCCGCTGCGCGGAGCTGCCTCGGATGGCCCGGCTGCTGGCCGGCACCAACGTACCGGTCGGCCCGCTCGGTGACGACGAGCTCGAGGAGGTCGTCACCCAGCCGGCCCGCCGCGCCGGCCTCGCCGTCGAGCGCGCGCTCGTCACCAAGATCCTGGCCGACGCGTCGGGTCGCGTCGGGGCGTTGCCGCTCGTGTCCCACGCCCTGCTGGAGACCTGGCGGCAACGCCGCGCCGGGCTGCTCACCCTCGCCGGCTACCAGGCGGCGGGCGGCGTCGTAGCCGCGGTCGCGCAGACGGCCGAGACCGTGTACCAGCGCTTCGACGACACCCAACGCCGGACGGCGCAGCAGATCCTCACCCGACTGATCACCCTCGGCCACGGCGTCGCCGACACCCGCCGGCGGGTGTGCCGGGCCGAGCTGGACTTCCCGCAGGCGGCGGCCGTCCTCGACGCCCTGGCGCGGGCCCGGTTGGTGGTGCTCGACGACGACGCGGTCGAGATCGCGCACGAGGCCCTGGTCGATGCCTGGCCCCGGCTGTACGGCTGGTTGCACGCCGATCGGGAACGGCTGCGGGAACACCGCCAGCTCACCGAGGCCGCGGAGATCTGGGACCGGCTCGACCGCGATCCGGACGCGCTGTACCGGGGCAGCCGGCTCGCCGGCTGGGACGGCCACGACACCGACCGGCTCAACCCGCTGGAGCGCGAGTTCCTGGCCGCCAGCCACGAACGGGCGGCCCGCGAGCGGGCGGCCCGCCGTCGGCGTACCCGCCTCGCGCGGTTGAGCCTGGCCGCGAGCGTGACCGTGATGCTCGTGCTCACGGCGCTGGCCCTCGTCCAGGCCAGCCGCGCGGAGCAGGGGCGGCGGCTGGCGGTCTCCCGGCAGCTGGTCGTGCTGGCCCAGGAGCAGCTGCAGATCGACCAGGAGGTCGCCCTGCTGCTGGCCATGGAGGCGCACGACAGGCAACCGACCGAGGAGGCCGCGGCGATCCTGCGCCGTGCGGTCGCCGACTCCCGCATCCAGGCGGTGCTGCCCGCGGGTCAGCGGCGCGTGTTCGGGGTCGCCTTCAGCCCGGACGGCCGCCTGCTGGCCACCAGCGGCGAGGACGGCACGGTGCGCCTCTGGCGGGCCAACGGAGGCGGGGCGCCCACCCCGCTGCGCGCCCTGCCGGCGCACCGGGGGGACGCCTGGAGCCCGACGTTCAGCCGTGACGGGCGTTGGCTCGCCGCCTGCGGGGTCGACGGCACCGTGACCGTCTGGGACGTCGCCGCGGCGGATGAGCGGCCGGTGGTGCTCCGCGGGCACCGCGGGGTGGTGTCCAACGTGGCGTTCAGCCCGGACGGCCGGCGGGTGGCCGGCGCCGGCGGCGACGGCACGGTCCGGGTGTGGGACCGGGCCGGACAGCGCGACCCCCTCGTGCTGACCGTGCCGTCGACCCCGCTCGGCGTCGCGTTCAGCCCGGACGGCCGGCACCTCGCGGCCAGCGGTCAGGACGGGTCGATCTGGCTCTGGAACGGATCCGGGCACGGCAGGCCACGGGTGCTGGCCGGGCACGACGGCTCGGTCGAGCAGCTGGCCTTCAGCGCCGACGGGCAACGACTGGCCAGCGGCGGCCGGGACGGGACGGTCCGGATCTGGCCCACTCGTACGAACTCCGCACCGCTGGTCCTGCGCGGCAACGACGGCACGGTGGAGTCGGTCGCCTTCAGCCCGGACGGCCGGCGGGTGGCCAGCGGGCACAGCGACGGCCGCAACGCCGTGCGGATCTGGAGCACCGCGTCCGCCGAGGACCCGGTGGTGCTCTACGGGCACGACGGCGCGGTCTGGAGCGTGGCGTTCAGCCCGGACGGGCAGCGGGTCGCCAGCGCCAGCAGCGACGGCACGGTGCGGCTGTGGGACGCCGCCTCGGTGGCCGGGACCACGATGCTCAGCGGCCACGAGGGTCCGGTCTGGGGCGTCGCGGCCAGCCGGGACGGGCGCCGTGTCGCCAGCGGGGGCGAGGACGGCACGGTCCGGATCTGGCGCCCCGGCCAGCCCGCACCCCCCGCCGTCCTGCGCGGGCACGACGGCGCCGTCTACGCCGTGGCCACGAGCGCGGACGGGCGCCGGGCGGTCAGCGGCGGCACGGACCGCACCGCCCGGCTCTGGGACGCCGCCACCGGCCGCGAGGTGGCCACCTTCGCCGGCCACGAGCGGGCCGTCATGGCGGTGGCCCTGGACGCCGACGGGCGGCGCGTCGCCACCGCCAGCAGCGACGGCACCGTGCGCGTGTGGGACACCGAGAGCCGCACCCCACCGGTCGTGCTGCGCGGCCATGACGGCCCGGTCCGCGGCGTCGCGATCAGTCCGGACGGCCAGCGGGTGGCCAGTACCGGCGCGGACGGCACGGTCCGGATCTGGCCGAGCTCCGGCGCGGGCGAGCCGGTGGTGATCCGTGACGGTCCGGTGGGCCTGATCTGGTGTGTCGCGTTCAGCCCGGACGGCACGCGCGTCGCGGTGGGTGGCCACGACGGCCTGCTGCACGTGTGGGGCATCGATGGCCGCGGCACCCCACTGGTCCTCGCCGGTCACGACGGCAACGTGTGGAGCGTCGGGTTCAGCCCCGACGGCCGGCTCCTGACCAGCAGCGGCAGCGACGGCGGCGTCCGAATCTGGCGGGCCGCCACCGGCCGCGAGCTGGTCCAGCTCCGTGGCCAGGCCGCCTCCGTCGAGCAGGTGCAGTTCGCCGGTGACGGCCACCACCTCGTCTCCGCCCACGACGACGGCACGGTACGGCTGTGGCGGTGCCCGGTGTGTGACCCGATCGCGGACGTACGCGCGCTCGCCGACCGTCGGGTCACCCGCCAGCTCAGCGCCGCCGAGGTCGACGCGTTCCTCGGCTGAGCGCCCGGCCGGCTACGTAAGCTTCTGGAGGAGTTCCCTCACGGCCCGGTCCACCTGGTGGCGGGCGTAGCCGCGGATGCGCTGCCTGAACTGAACCTGCTCGAGCACCTGCCGGGCCGACGCCCGGAGGACTTCACTGCCCGAGGCGAGGGCCTCGTCCGCCTGCTGGAGAACCTGGTCCACCTGTGTCATGTCGTACCCGCGTAGGGCGACCAGGAACGGCGGGGCCACAAGGATCATTGTATCCAGGATCGTCATCCCACGCGTGCCGGCGCGGCCCTCGTCCACCGGCGGCCCACCGCGCAGGCCCCGTCGCCCGCTGGCAACTCATCACAGGCAACTGATCGGTGGGACTGGAGCGGTGGCAATGGAGCTGTCGGGCCACGGCGGGGTCGACCCCTGTGTCAGGATGTCAGGAAAGCAGGCTGCCACCGAGGTGTCGGGCACGCATCGTCGCGCGTGTCGTGTGCTGGTTCGTATCGATTTCGCGGGGGGAACCGATGACCGGCGGGCCACAGGACGCTCATGACCAGATCCTCATTCGCCACGGAATCGATCGGCCGCGTGGGCCGGGTGACGGGCGCGGCGCATGGCAGACTCACGGGGTCGTCCCCCACGGGTGAGTGCCGCGCCACCGGAGCGAAGCTCACTCGTTCCCATGTTGCCGCCTGCCCACACAGATCGAGACGAGATGCCGCCCGTCCCCACCGTCCCGTCGCCCACCGGTGCCCCAGGCGTCGACGCCTCCGGCGAGCCACTGTGGGCGCGGCTGGCCGACGGAGTCCGGGTGCGGCGGGAGCCCTTCGGCGCCACGGTCTACGTACCTCGCCGAGACCACTTCTTCGCGCTGGACAAGGCCTTCCGCTCGGTGGTCGCTGCCGTGCGGCGGGACTTCCGGGTCGTGGCCGACGCCGACCGGGCGCGGGTCCGGACGCTCGCGGCCATCGGCGCGGTGACCACGCAACCCGCCCTTCCCCAGCGAGCCTTCTTCGGGCGGTCCCTGGTCGGCGAGTTCGACGCCCTGCCCACACCGGCCACGCCGCTGGTGGTCAACTGCTTCGCCACGGCCCGGTGTCCGCTGCGGTGCCGCTACTGCCATGCGGACGATCTCATGGTCGGGTACCGCAAGGGAGACGGGGACGAGGACCCGCGGCGGGTGCTCCGGACGGCCGCCGGTCTGTCCGCCATGGTGGCCGTGGTGACCGGCGGCGAGCCACTGGCCCGCCCGCAGCAGGCCCGCCGACTCATCGCCGGACTGGCCGAGCGCAAGGCCGTGGTGATCGACACGTCCGGCGTGGGGAACTTCGCCGGCATGGTCCCCACGCTCAGGGCGCACGACGTCCACGTGCGGGTGTCACTCGACAGTGCCGATCGGACGGTCAATGACGCGGTGCGCCCGGTGAGCCGGCGCGAGGCGCCGACCGGCGCCAGCGCCTATACGGCGGCGCTCCGGACGATCCGGCGGGCGGTGGGGGAGGGGATTCCGTGCAGCGTCCAGACGGTCGTCCACGCCCGCAACCGCGACCGGGACGCGCTGTACCGGCTGCGTGACCTGCTGGTGGACCAGCAGGTCACGTCCTGGGTGCTGCACGTCATCGTGCCGGCGGGGAAGGCCGCGCAGAAGCCGGCCGCGGCCCTGCTATGCGGCGACAGGGTCCTGACGGGGCTACGAGAGCTGGTGCGGAACACCGCGGATGACGGCGTCCCGCTCGACATCCGGGTCACGAGCACCCACCGGCGACCCAACTCGACGCTGCTGATCGGCGTCGACGGAGCCTTGTGGGTGGAGCGCGAGGACGGCCGCGGCAAGACCGCAGTAGCCGGATCGCGGATGTTCCCGTGGCTGCGCAACCGCCGGCTGCGGCGGTGCCTGGACGCGGAGGGGCACGCGAGTCGCTACCTCAACGGCACCCTCGACGAGCTGCCCGAGCCGATGGGAGAGGTGATGCCGGCGGAGCGCCCGGCGTGGGTGCCGGACGCGGCGCCGTCGTCGATCGGTGCGCTGCTCGGGCAGTTGTCGTGCGACGAGCGCCACCTCACCGCGCGCACCGGAGGGGTCCTGTCCTGACCGCCGCCGCGGCGAACGAGGTCGCCGCCTGGTGGATCTCCTTGAAGTCGTCGTCGTCCGTGGCGGCGCGGACGAGGTCGGCCGGGGCGGCCGGCTCACCGGCCGCGCCGCACTCCTGCAGCCACGGCCGGACCAGGCTCAGCCGGTTCGCCGCCGCGAAGATGTCGATCAGCTGACGCACCGCCGCCAGGCGCGCCAGGGCGGCCGACTGGCGAGGCCCCCGGGCGAGATCCTCGGGAGACCCCGTCGCAGCGGCACCCGCGACGTACGCCGTCAGGCGGGTGCCGAGCACCGACACGCAGTCCGACACGACGCTGTCCGGACCCCGCGCGCCGTCCGGCTCGCTGTCCCTGGCCACAGCCCCGACAGTACCGCCGTCCGGGGCCGACGGCGACCGCGCGCGGAACCGACGGCGGTGGCCCGATCGGTCAGCCGCACGCCGTACCGAGGTAGAAGTCGGACGCCAGGTCGGCGAGCACGTCCAGCGCGGGGAGCCCGTCGCCCAGCGCGGCGACGAAGGAGGCCCAGGAGTCCAGGAGGTGACCGTCGACCTCCGGCGGCGCGATGCCGCGCAGGAACCCGGGCAGGAGGACGGCGTTCTGGAACAGCCAGGGGATGTAGCGCCCCGGCTGGTCCCAGTCGGAGCCGGCACGGGCCCGCCCCAGGTGCTCGCGCAGCTCCCGCCGGGTGCTCCAGCGCACCATGCCGGACTCGTTGGACAGGCTCCGCAGGTGGGGATTGAACAGGTGCCGCAGGCCCAGGCCGAACAGTCCTCGCCAGAGCGCCCAGAACGCGCCCTCGTCCCGACCGCCCAGGGTGAGCACTCCGCCGCTCCGCGTGGCGTGGAGCAGGTGGTGCAGGTACGGCCACAGCGTCAGCGGGGTGAGCAGCCGGTTCGCGTCCTTGCTCAGCAGGGCCTGCGCGATGAGCGGCGCCTGCTCGTCGAGGTCGCGCAGGGGGACGTTGGGCAGCACCTTGACCGCCGTCAGCACGCTGTACAGCGACGGGTTGTGCTCGCCGTAGAGGATGCGGGCGATGGTCCACGGGTCGGTCGGGCGCGGTCCCGGCTCCTGCCGGCCGCGCTGCGGGTCGTCGATGAAGTCCTGCAACGAGGGGAACTCCTCGGGCAGGTCCGCGGCGGTCAGGCGCATCCAGGACAGCAGGTGGCGGGAGAAGCGGGCGTTCGTCGTGCGACGCTGCGGCACGCCGAAGTCGTCGAGCACCACGGCGGGCCGCACGCCGCGGGCGACCAGGGCGCCCGCGACCAGCGCCTGCACCGCGTGGATCAGGGACGCCCGGGGACGGACCCGGACCGGCCAGAACAGCAGCGCGGGCGTCTCGGGGTGGTCGGGATCGTCGCGGCCCCAGCCGAACCGGCGTTCCAGCACCCGCATCAGCCCGTCCGCGTTCCGCGGCGGCCCGCCGGGCGGCTGCGACATCAGCTCGCGCTCCCAGCCCAGGTGCCGGGCCCGCCACCGGCTCGCGTCGTGGTGCACCTCCGGCACGTCCAGCGCGCGGGCCAGCCGGGTGAAGAGCCGGTCGCTGTCCACCCCGCCGTACCATCGGGCGCCGCGGCCCAGGGCCGCGGCGAGGTCGCCGGGCACCCGTTCCGAGGATCCGCGCAGCGCCCACAGCACCCGCAGGGGGCGGGTCGCGCCGCAGGCCCGCAGCGCTGCCGTGACCACCCGGTCCCAGCCGCCGCAGCCGACCACGCCCACCACGTCCCCGTTGACCAGGCCGGCGATGCGCTTGACCATGCCCTCGGCCGGCTCCGCCAGGTGGTCGGGGTCGTGCAGCAGGGGGCTGGCCTCCGGCTCCCGGGCGGGCCGCCAGAACCCGTGCAGGTGGAACACCCGCACGCCGGCGTCCGCACCGTCGGACCCCGCGGACGAGCCGTCGGTGGCGACCGGCACGCTGATGGCGCTCTCGCCGGCGCGCCGGATGGCGATCTCGACCAGCGGGTCGAAGTTGGTGGTGAGCACCCGGTTGCCGAACGCGTCGGGGTGGCGCGCCAGCAACCGGCCGAGGGCCTCCACGCCGGGCGGCAGCGCCCACGCCCAGGCGTCGTTCTCCGCCTGCTCGCCGAGCGCCAGGTCGACGCGCTGCCAGATGCCGTGCGCGGCCAGCGGCGACGACCCCCACTCCTTCGGCCGGTACGCCTGCAGCACGGCCTGCTGGGCGACGACGTCGAACTCGCCACCGGACACCCAGTCGGCGAACACCCGGCGGTAGGCCAGGTAGACCTCGATCCGGGCCGCGGCCGGGCCCAGCTCCCGGCGGGCCTGGGCCAGCGCGGCCGACAGGTCGCCGTCGTCGCCCCGGCCGCCGGCGTACCGGTCGGCCAGCTCCAGGATCGCGCCGACCGGCGGCACGTGCGGCGCCGTCACCCCCGACCCGACCAGCAGGACGACCGGCTCGTCCTCGTGGACGCAGCGGACGAGCGCGTCGACCAGGGCGTCCTCGTCCCGGCTGTCGGGCACGGCACCTCCTGATCGTCGGCGGTTGGTGGCGCCTGCTCCGCGGCGCCGGTCAGGCCGGGCGCTGCAGGGCGGTCCACAGCCGCTCGGGCCGCTCCGACAGGGCCAGCTCGACCGGGTGGCTGGTCTGCCGCAGCAGCCCCGAGGCCAGGTCCTCCTCCAACTCGCCCGGCCCCCAGCCCAGGTATCCGGAGAACAGGCGCAGGCGCGCGAGCGCGGGCGCCACGAGCGCGGGCTCCGCCGTCAGGGCCACGGTGCCCAGCCGGTCGCGCACCGGCGCGAAGCGGACCGGCGGCGGCGCCGTGCGCCGCAGCAGCGCGAGCGCGATGAAGGCGTCCGTGCTCACCGGGCCGCCGTGGAAGACCACGGCCGGGTCGGTGAGGCACTGCCGCAACCCGGCGGAGGCATCGTGAGCGGGTCGCCGGGTCGGCCGGTCCAGGCGCAGCCCGAGCGCGCCGCCGACCGCGTCGTGGCGCAGCACCAGCACCGCCGCCTGCCGGTGCTCCGGGTCGGTGACGTACGGGGCGGCGGCGAGCAGGCAGCCCGCGAGGGTCTGCGGCACGGCGCGGTTGCGGACCAGCGGGATGTCGCCCCCGGCGTCCCGGGTGCGCAGCTCCGGGCGTTCGTACCCCTTCGCCTGCAGGCTGCGCCGCACCGTGCGCCAGATGGTCGTCACGTCCAGCAGCGGCGGGCCGCCCGGCTGGCCGTCGCACAGCACCCGCAGCAGCTCGCCGGTGAACGCGGTGTACCGGTGCCCGGGCGGCGCCTGGGCGGTGCGGTTGCGCGGGGCCGAGACGAGCAGGCAGGCGCCCTCGATCTCCGCCTGGTCCGCGACGGCGTCGGTGCCGGTGCCGTCGGCGACGTCGGCGGCCATCGCGCCGTCGGCCCGGCCGGCGTAGCAGCAGTCGAGCACCACCACCCGCCGCCGGGCCGGGCTCTCCGCCACCGAGCGGCGGATCCAGTCGTACGGCAGGCCGGTCTGCTCGGCGAACGCGGCCTCCGTGTCGGGCAGCGCGAGCACCAGTCGGCCGTCGTAGCCGATGAGTCCGTGCCCGGCGACGTAGACCAGCAGGAGGCCGTCGTCCGCCACCGTCGCGGCCGCCTGCCGGACCACCCGGCCGACCTCCCGCGGGTCGGCCGGGTCCAGCATGGACCGGCAGCGGTCGGCCGGCAGGCCCCAGCACCGCTCGTCGGCCAGCGCCCCCGCCAGACCGGCGAGGTTGCCGGCCACCGCCGGCAGGGGGCTCAGCTGCGTGTACGTCGCCGTGCCGACCAGCACCGCCCGCGAGGCGTGGGGATCGGCGAGCGTGCCCACCGTCAGCTCCGCTCCAGGCTGCGGACCAGCCGGGCCAGCGCCTCAGGGTCGGACGTCTCGATCCGCACGGTGCCGCCGCCGGGCCGCTCCAGCGTGACGCGCACCGTCGGCGCCGCCGGCCGGCTCGTCCGCCACTGCGCGATGGCGAACACCACCTGGAGCAGCGACAGTCCGCTGGAGAGGGCCAGGCTCAGCGCGTCGAGCACCGGTCCCATGGCGCCGCTGTCCCCGGGCGCGTCGGCGTAGCGCAGCCGGCCGTGCCGGCGTACCGGTTGCTCGTCGGCCAGCCAGTCGCGGAGCGAGCGGACCTCGTCGAGGTCGCCACCGTCGACGCGAACGATGATCTGCATCCGCCACCCCAGTCGCCCCGGCCATGGTCCGATGGGAAATTCGGACCATATCGAAGTGAGTTACCAGCTGTCACTAGCCCAGCACGAAACGGGCACAGATCGCCGGACGGAACCACGTCCGCTTCGTGGCATTCGTGAGTGTCGGCGGATGGGGACGCCGGTGTGCTTCCCTTCTGGCATGGCGCATCCCATCATGTTCGACGAGGCCGACCCGTTCCTGCACCGGATCCGGTCGCTCGCGCTGGCCTTCCCCGACGCGGCGGAGAAGATCTCCCACGGGCGCCCCGCCTTCTTCACGACCAAGGTCTTCGCCTACTACGGGGGATCGGTGAAGGCGACCGGCGGGCACCGGCAGCACGAACGCTCGGTGGTCGTGCTCGTCGACCCCGACGAGCGCACCGCGCTGCTGGCGGACGACCGCTGCTATGTGCCGGCCTACCTGGGTGCCCACGGGTGGGTCGGTCTCGACCTGGCCGAGGACACCGACTGGGACGAGGTCCACGAGCTGCTCGACGCCAGCTACCGACGTACCGCCGGGCCGCGCCGGGTCGCGCTGCTCGACAGCAGGTCGACCGCGCCGTGACGGTGCGGGCCGTCCCGGCGTGACGGTGCCCTGCGGTCACCGTGCGGCGGTGCCGGCCGCCGCGGTGTGACGGTGCGCGGCGGGCACGACCCGACGGCCGCCGCTCCGGCGGTCAGCGGCCAGCGCCCAGCCGGGCAGCGGCCCGGTCAGCGGCGGACGGTCACCGCGGCGCTCGTGGCCCGCCCGTCCGCGTGCCCGGACCGCCTGGCGGTCACCGTCACCGTGATCCGCTTGCCGTTCATGGCGGCGGTGAGCTTCAGCGTGCGCCCGGTCGCGCCGCTGACCAGCTTCCCGTTGACGCGCCACTGGTAGCGGTACGAGTCCGCCCTCGGCGTCCACGCGCCGACGTCCGCGGTGACGGTCCGGCCCACCCGCGGCGTACCGGCGACCTTCGGCCGCGTGGTCGCCCTGGGCGCCGCGCCCCTCGCGACCGCCCCGGTCGGAGCCGAGGTGGCCCTGGCGGACGTGTAGCCGGCCCGGCTGGCGGTCACGGCGACGGTGAGCCGCTTGCCCAGCAGCGCGGCGGAGAGCGTGAGCGCCGAGCCGGTCGCCCCCGTGATCGCGACGCCGTTCGCCGACCACTGGTAGCGCAGGGCCGTGGCCCCGGGCGTCCACGTGCCGGCGGTCGCCCTGACGGTGCCCCCGACCGCCACGGTTCCGGTGATCGTCGGCGCGGCGGTGGCGCGCATGGCCGGCGGCGGGCCGATCGTGAGGGCGTCGGCCACGGTCACCGGCTCGCCCCCGCCGTACGGGGTGAGGGTCAGGCCGGCGCGGCCCGTGGGCGCGGCGGCGAGGTTCACCTCGGCGGTCATCGTCGTGCCGTCGGACGTCACCGTCCTGACGGTCGCGGTCAGCGGCTGCCCGGTGGCCGGGCTGACCTGGAGGACGTCCCGTGGGTGGAGCCCGGTGCCCCGCACGGTGATCGTCCGCACGCCACCCGCGGGCACGGTGGCCGGCGCGACTGTGGTGACCGTGGCGGCGGCCGGCTCGACGGTGAAGGCGTACATCGTCGTGCTCAGGGAGCGGGCGCCGCCGGCCGTGACGCTGCGCACGGTCAGGTAGTGCGGGCCGGTGTCGGCCGGCGTCCAGGTCAGCGTCGCGGTGCCGTCGGGCCGGGCGGCGACGGTCGCGGACCCTCCCCAGTTGAC
>DATMJT010000061.1:0-3939 GCA_035553735.1 Pilimelia sp. | reverse complement strand
CGGGCCCGGCGCCGCGGGTGGGGGAAGGTCCACGGCCTGGCTGGCCGGCGGGGCGGAGACAGGTGCTCCGGACAGGTACCGCTCGTGCATCTGCGCCCTCCGCCGACCGCTCGCCCGTGCCCCGGCGGGCGACGCCGGCCGGCGTCTCGCAGGATCGGCGGCGCGCGGCCGGAGCTGAGCGGTCGTGCGCCCCGGTCCGGCGAAGGCACCCGCCGGGCTCAGCCCGACGCTGGGCGTAGCCGGATGGCCAGCGAGTTCACGCAGTGCCGGGTGTCGCGCGGGGTCATCCCCTCGCCCCGGAACACGTGGCCCAGGTGCGAGTCGCAGCGGACGCAGCGGATCTCCGTACGCACCATGCCGTGGCTGCGGTCCTCGACCTCGCGCACCGCGCCGGGCAGCGTGTCGTCGAACGACGGCCAGCCGCAGTGGGAGTCGAACTTGGTGTCGCTGGCGTACAGCGCCGCGCCGCAGGCGCGGCAGGCGTACGTGCCGGGGGTCCGGGTGGACACGTACTCGCCGCTCCACGGCGGCTCGGTGCCGGCCTGGCGCAGCACCCGGAACTCCTCGGGGGACAGCCGGACCCGCCACTCCTCCTCGGTGGCGGGCAGGGCGTCGTCGGTGGCGGCCATGGGTCCACGGTACGCGGTTTGTCCCCTTGGGCTGACACCGCGCCCGTTTCCTGTCCACGGCGTGCGGCGTTGAGCATATGCTTCCGCCGCTAAGGCGCATATCAGACTTCTGACACCGGAAACGGCAGGATCTACACAATGACTCATAGTCGTCGGGCCGCCGCGGGAGTCGCCGCGGCCGCAATGGCGCTGGTCGCCACCGCGTTCGCGTTGCTCGGCCCACCCGCCAGCGCGGCGGCCCAGGGCCTGGTGCTCACCACCTCGGCGGCCTCCCCGACGCCCACCGGCGACGCCACGCCGGGCCCGACGGCCACCCACGGCGGGCGCGGCCGGGGCAACGGTGGCTACCCCTACCCGACCGGCTCGCTGTCGCCGTCGCAGAGCCCGTCGCCGAGCCTGTCGCCGAGCCCGTCGGCCACGCCGTCGGGCAGCCCCTCGGCGTCGCCCTCGGCCAGCCCGTCGCCGTCGCCCAGCCCCACCGACGGGTTCCCCTGCTGCGGCCTGAGCCCCGGGGACCTGCCGGAGGAGGGCGAGCTGCCGGTCACCGGCGCCCCGATGGTCGGGCTGCTGGCCGCGGGCGGCGTGCTGGCCGCGGCCGGCGTGGCGCTGCGCCTGCTGGCCCGGCGCCGGCACGGCTGACCCGCGCGCACACCGCGCCGCCCGGCCCCGGCGCCCCTCGGACAACCCGAAGGACGCCGGGGCCGGGCCGCCGATGGCATAGGGTCACCGCATGGGTGAGGGGTCCGCGGCCGGGCGCGCCGCCGCGCTGCAGATCGAGGTCGCCGGTCGCCCGGTGCGGCTGACCAGCCCCGACAAGGTGTACTTCCCGGAGCGCGGCTTCACCAAGCACGACGTCTTCTCCTACTACCTGGCCGTCGGCGAGGGCATCCTGCGGGCGCTGCGGCACCGCCCCACCACCCTGCAGCGCTTCCCCGAGGGCATCGACGGCGAGATGTTCTTCCAGAAGCGGGTGCCGGCCCGGGGCGTGCCGCCGTGGGTCGAGACCGCCGAGATCAAGTTCCCGAGCGGCCGCACCGCCGACGAGCTGTGCCCGGCGGACCTGGCCCACGTCGCCTGGGCGGCCCAGCTGGGCACCGTCGTCTTCCACCCGTGGCCGGTCCGCGGGGCGGACGTGGACCACCCCGACGAGCTGCGGATCGACCTGGACCCGCAGCCCGGCACCGACTTCGCCGACGCGGTCGCGCTGGCCGCGGACGTGCGCGCGCTGCTCGACGAGCTGGGCTTCACGGGCTTCCCGAAGACCTCCGGCGGCCGGGGGGTGCACGTGTACGTGCGCATCGCGCCGCGGTGGAGCTTCGTGGACGTGCGCCGCGCGGTGATCGCGTTCGCCCGGGAGGTGGAGCGCCGCCGACCCGACCTGGCCACCACGGCCTGGTGGAAGGAGCAGCGCGGCGCCAAGGTCTTCCTGGACTACAACCAGATGGCCCGGGACCGCACCATCGCCTGCGCGTACTCGCTGCGGGCCAACCCCCGGGCCACCGTGTCCACGCCGGTCACCTGGGACGAGCTTGGCCGGGTCGAGCCGGACGACTTCGACCTGCGTACGGTGCCCGAGCGGTTCGCGGCCTCGGGCGACCCGCACGCGGCGATCGACGACGTGGCACACGACATCACCCCGCTGCTGGAGTGGGCGGAGCGCGACGAGCGGGCGGGCCGCGGCGACCTGCCGTACCCCCCGGACCACCCGAAGATGCCCGGCGAGCCCAAGCGGGTCCAGCCCTCCCGGGACGCCGACCAGCGCCGGTGAACCCGCGGGCGGGTGCCGGCCGGGGCGACACTCGCCGAACGGGGTCCGCCGGCCGAGGGGCCCCGGGCGATACGGTGCGTGAGGGGCGTCGTCCGAGGGAGGTGCCGTGTCGATGCGTACCCCGGCGCCGCTGCGCCTGGTGGAGTCGTTCCTCAACTCCCGTGACCTCAGCACGGGCTGGGACGAGCTGGCCACGCCCGGCGGCTTCGGCGGCTGGCTCGCGGTGCACCGGCTCGCCGAGCGCGGCGTCACTGTCGGTGAGCAGGAGCTGTCTCTGGCGCGCGACCTGCGGGAGGCGCTGCGGGAGGCCCTGCGGACCGGTCCGGCCCCGGGGGCGCAGGATCCCGCGCGGCGCAACTCCCAGGTGCGGCTGGACGCTCTGGCCTACCGCGTCCCGCTGCGGGCCCGGGTCTCCGCCGACGGCGCCTGGCTGGCCCCGGCCGTCGAGGGGGTGGTGGGCGTGCTGGGCCGCATCCTGGCCGCCGTGGTGCTGGCCGCGCACGACGGGACGCTGCCCCGGCTGAAGGTCTGCCGGGCACCCGGCTGCGGGGCGGCCTTCTACGACACCTCCCGCAACGCCTCGCGGTGCTGGTGCTCGATGCAGGTGTGCGGCAACCGCAGCAAGACCCGGGCGTACCGGGGCCGGCGCCGCGACGGGCGGGGGCCCGCCGGCGAGCCGAGCCCGGCGGCGGCAGCCGCGCGCCCGGCCCAGCGGGGCGCCGGCCCGGACGAAGGGTGGCGGGGCGCCGGCCCGGACGCGCAGCCGCCGGCCGCGGTGGCCGGATGGCCGATACGCGGCGCGGCGCCGGCCGGACAGGATCAGCAGCCATGAGGGCGGTGCTCGACGCGGTGTGGTGGCCGCTGCGGATGGCCTACCGCGGGCTGGCCTGGGTGGCGAACTCGCCTCGGGCGCTGATCGGTTCGTACTTCGCGCTGCTCCTGGTCGCCGGGGTGCTGTACGCCTTGTTCGAGGACAAGACCGTCGGCGAGGCGGTGTGGTGGGCCGTGGTGACGGCCTCCACGGTCGGATACGGGGACACCTACCCGCTCACCGCCCCGGGACGGGTGGTGGCGGGCACCCTGATCTCGGTCATGGTGCTGCTGGTGATTCCGCTGATCACGGCGCACTTCGCCAGCAAGCTGATCGTCGACCACGACGCCTTCCAGCACGAGGAGCAGGAGGAGATCAAGGCCCATCTGCGGCGCATCCGGGAGCTGACGGAGGCGTTGGCGGCGCGCGCCGACGGCGGCGACGATCCCACGCCCGGCGACCGGGCCGGGGAGCCGGCCCGCGGCGACGGGGCCGCGCGCGGCGCGGACCTGGCCTGAGCCCGAGCTGCTGCGCTGCCTCCGGGGCCGCCTGCCCCGGGCCTGCGTGACCTGCGGGGCGGCCGGGCCGAGCGTCGCGCCGGGGTCGGACCGGCGGCCGGCACCGTTCCGGGCTAGCTTCCTAGGTCACCATACGCGGTGTGCGCGCCGTCGCGCCGGGCAGCAGACGAGAACCGGGCAGGCTGCGCGAGACGGCGCGCACACCGCGTATGG
>DATMJT010000060.1:0-3300 GCA_035553735.1 Pilimelia sp. | reverse complement strand
GCCTGGATCCGCCGCTCCTCCAGCTGCTGCGCGGCCTCCCGCGCGGCCTGCTCCCCCCGGCGGCGTTCCCGGTGTTCGGACCAGGCGATGGCCACCGAGACCAGAGTCACCACCCACGACAGCGCCGCGATCGCGGTCTGCGCGGTCGCCGTCCAGTCCGGTGCCGCCACCACGTCAGGGAGATCCACGCACCGACCGTACTCACCGCGCCGGAGCGACCGCGCCGGGAGGTGTCGGACCGGGGCGCCCGGTCGCGCCGCGCCGAGCGCCGTGGTGCCGCGTCGGGCGCTCAGGCGATCGCGCACTCAGGTGCCCGCGCGCTCAGGCGATCGAGACCCGGCGCCAGAAGCCGATCGGCAGGTCGACGTCCGGGGCGTCGCTGAGCCCGTTCTCGTCCATCGCGTTGAACACCGCCAACCGGGCGCCGTCGAAGCGGAACTCCACCGCGTGCAGCACCCGGGGTCGCCAGTGCGCGGCCATGATCCGCTCGATGATGTTGACCTCGCGCAGCCGCCGCCCGCGGACGGCGCGCAGCGCCGGGTGGGCGTCGGACCGCCACTCCAGGGTCAGCCCCGGCCAGTCCAGCGGGGCGGCCAGGTCGACCTGCCCCCAGGTGATGGCGCACTCGTCGAACTTGCGGTGGGCCACCTCGACCGTGAGCTCGCCGAAGCCCAGGACCACCGGGCCGTGCGAGAACCAGCTGCCGGCCGTGACGTCCCAGACCAGCCAGGCGCCGTCGAGCGGTCGGCCGACCACACGGGCGAACCGGGCGCGGTGCGCGGCGGCCAGCGCCCTGGCGCTGTGCTGCCAGTGTGGCTCGTACCCCTCGATGCCGAGCACGTCCGACCTCCATCGCAGATCGGACAATCGTAGGCGACCGCGGCAGCCGGCCGGATCCCGCCGGCGGCCACCGCGGTCGCCCGGCACGCGGGTCACCCGCCGTCGCGGGCCCGCGTGACCGCCGGCGCGGGCCGGCGCTACTTGCCCAGCGAGGTGCCGGTGGCGCGCAGGTCCTGGCAGGCCTGGACGACCCGCGCGGCCATCCCGGCCTCGGCGAGCTTGCCCCACGCCCGCGGGTCGTAGGTCTTCTTGTTGCCGACCTCGCCGTCCACCTTGAGCACGCCGTCGTAGTGGGTGAACATGTGGCCGGCGACCGGCCGGGTGAAGGCGTACTGGGTGTCGGTGTCGACGTTCATCTTGACCACGCCGTAGTCCAGCGCGGCACGGATCTCCTCCAGCAGCGAGCCGGACCCGCCGTGGAAGACCAGGCTCAGCGGCTTCTCCTTGCCGTACTTGGCGCCCACCGCGTCCTGGATCTCCTTGAGGATCTCCGGGCGCAGCTTGACGTTGCCGGGCTTGTAGACGCCGTGCACGTTGCCGAACGTCATGGCCGCCATGTAGCGGCCCTTCTCGCCGAGGCCGAGCGCCTCCACCATGGCCAGGCCGTCCTCCGCGGTGCTGTAGAGCTTCTCGTCGATGGCCCCGACGATGCCGTCCTCCTCGCCGCCGACCACGCCGACCTCGATCTCCAGCACCACCCTGGCCGCCGCCGCCTGGGCCAGCAGCTCCTCCGCGATCTGCAGGTTCTCCGCCAGCGGCACGGCCGAGCCGTCCCACATGTGGGACTGGAAGAGCGGGTCCTCGCCGCGGGCCACCCGCTCGGCGGAGATGGCCAGCAGCGGCCGGACGAAGCTGTCCAGCTTGTTCTTCGGGCAGTGGTCGGTGTGCAGCGCGATGTTGACCGGGTACTTCTTGGCCACCTCGGCGGCGAACGCGGCGAACGCCACGGAGCCCGTCACCATGTCCTTGACCGTCGGGCCGGACAGGTACTCCGCCCCGCCGGTGGAGACCTGGATGATGCCGTCGCTCTCCGCCTCGGCGAAGCCCCGCAGGGCCGCGTTGAGGGTCTGCGACGAGGTGACGTTGATCGCGGGGTACGCGAACGCGCCGGCCTTGGCGCGGTCGAGCATCTCGGCGTAAACCTCAGGCGTTGCGATGGGCATGGCGGACGCTCCTCGTGTGCTGTGCTCGTGCGCCGGACCGCGCTGTCCTTTTCCCGCAGTATGGCGGAACGGGACAGCCGGTGCGCAGCAGACCCGGGACCGCCGGCACCGGCCGGCAGCCGGCCACGCCGCAGCGGGATTGGCGCCCCGCCGCCGCCCCGCCGGGCGAGGCCGTACGGTAGGACCAACCGCGCAGCGTCAGGAGAGAGAGCAGCATGAGCCAGCCAGACGAGGACCTCGCCCCCGGCGCGCACCTCGACCCCGACGAGCGGGACATCGAGGCGCCGGCCGCGGACGCGGTGGAGCAGGCGACCGTGGCCAATCCCGCCGACGAGCCGGTGGAGGTGCACCGGGGTATGGAGGTTGGTGACTGGGACGCGGTGGAGCAGGCACGGATCGTCGACCTGGACGACGAGTACCGCTGAGCCGGCCGGGCCGGTGCCGGCCGGGCCTGGACGACTCGCCGGACGCCGGTACCCTGGTTCGCCGTGGACACCGCCGAGAAGACCCAGGCCCTGCTCGCCGTCAATCCGCTCGACCCCAAAGAGCTGGTGCAGACGTTCGGGCTGGTCGGCGTGTGGGCGATCCTGTTCGCCGAGACCGGGCTGCTCGTGGGCTTCTTCCTGCCGGGGGACTCGCTGTTGTTCCTGGCCGGGGCGGCGGCCTCGGACGTCGCCCAGCTGGTGGTCGGCAAGCAGCTGTCGCTGACCGGTCTGCTGATCGGCGCGCCGATCTGCGCCATCGTGGGCGCCCAGCTGGGCCACTACCTGGGCGCCAAGTACGGCCGGCGGATGTTCAACCGGCCGGAGTCGCGGCTGTTCAAGCAGGAGTACGTGGAGAAGGCCGAGTTCTACTTCAACAAGTACGGCCCGGCCAAGGCGGTGGTGCTGGCCCGGTTCATCCCCATCGTGCGGACGTTCCTGAACCCGGTCGCCGGGATGCTGGGCATGCCGGCCCGGACCTTCTTCCTGTGGAACGTCATCGGCGGCATCCTGTGGACCGACGGCATCATCCTCGGTGGCTACTACCTCATCGACACGATCCTGGAGGTCGTGCCGGGCGCCACACCCGCCGAGAAGGCCGCCTCGATCGACCGGTACATCCTTCCGGTGGTGGCACTGATCATCCTGATCTCGGTGATGCCGATCATCATTGAGGTCTTCCGTGACCGGCGGCACCGCCGGGCCGCCGCCCAGGCGATGGCCACTTCGGCGGAGACGCTCGCGGTGGCCGCCACCGACCTCGCCGACGACCTGACCGACGACCACCGGCCCCGGCACCGCGACGACTCCGGCGC
>DATMJT010000059.1:0-7975 GCA_035553735.1 Pilimelia sp. | reverse complement strand
GGATTCCTGCTGCTGCCGCTCGTCATCGCCCTCCCGCCGGGCCCGGAGGTACCGCTGCCCGAGGACTCCGGGGAGTTCATCGTGCAGGACGAGGCGCTGTACGCGGAGCTGGAGCGGTTGGCCGCCGGGGAGCTGTGGTACACCCTCGGCCCGCCCGCGGTTGCGCTGCTGGCTTTCGCGGCGCTGGTCGTGCTCGTGTCCCTGCTGTACCTGCCGGCGTCGAACCGCTACTTCCGTCCGGCCGGCGGCCGCACCCGGGCGGGTGGGGCCCTGCCCGCCGGCCCTCCGCTCGTGGTCTACCCGGTGTACCAGCACCCCGGTACGCCGTACGTGCTCGCCTGGATACCGCAGTCGCCGCGGTGGGGCGGCGCACCGGGCCCAGGCCCCGGGCTCGGCCCGCCGCCCGGGTGGATCCCGCACCCCGGCGCGATCCCGCCCTCCGGACCGGGCCCGACGCCCGGGTCGCCCGCGCCGCCTCCTGCTGGTCCGCCGGCCGCCGGGCCAGCCCCCGGCACCGGCGCACCCCGATAGGCCGGCGGATCGAGTCCGGGTAGCCCGGCCACGACGCACGTCCAGGTCGTGGGTCTTCGGCAGCCGGAGCTGCCCGCTGTCCCACGCGGCACGCGCACCGCCACCGGTCCCGCGGCCGCGCGCTCCTATGGGGCGCTGGCGTCCCGACGTGCCAGCCGGTATCGGCGTTGCGGCGATCGGGGTGGCGCGGTCGCCGGTGCCGGCCGCCCGCGCGCCCACGCCAGGTCGGAGGTCGGCGAGGACGTACCTGGCATCCGCCCAGGTTTTCCTCGGTGACCGCACCGAACGGCCCGCCCGGATTCGCGACGACCGGACGGTCGGCGTACAGCACGATCTGCACCGGGTGCCGCGCGAGTAGGCGGAGTAGTCGCGGTGCAGCAGCGCGTCGGCCACCGCCTCGCGGACCGCCTCCGCCGGTTGGTCGTACACGTCGCGCCGGCCCCTACCGTTTTGCTCAATCCTTGCGTCGCAAGGTACCTTGTGGTGGTGAACGACGAGCGGACCTTCACGGCGTCGCTGCGTCGCGGCACGCTCGAGTTCTGCGTGCTCGCCCTGCTCGACCAGCGGGAGCTGTACGGTGTCGAACTCGTGCGGAGGCTCAGCGAGGCGCTCGGCGTGACCAGCGAGGGCACGCTCTATCCCATGCTGTCGCGGCTGCGGCGCACCGGCCGGATCGCGACGACCTGGCGGGAATCGCCCACCGGGCCACCCCGCCGGTACTACACGCTCACCGCCACGGGCAAGGCGGCGCTCGACCACTTCCGCACCGAGTGGGTCGCCTTCCGCACCGGCGTGGATCGTCTCCTCGGAACGGAGCAGTCATGACCCACCAGTCCGAGCGCCTGGTCGCCGAGTACCTGGAGCAGGTGGCGACCGCCGCCGGCGACCTGCCCGGCGCGCGTCGCGACGAGCTCCTGCGCGACCTCCGCGAACACATCGACACCGAACGCTCCGCCTTGCCGATCGAGACCGAGGCGGAGGTCAGGACCATCCTCGAACGCCTCGGTCCACCCGAGGCGATCGCGGCCGCCGCCGCCACTCAGCTCGACACCGCGCCCGCGGGCGCCGGGTCACCGGACGCCACGGCGTCCGGGGCGGTCATCCGCCCACCCGCGGACCCGGGCCGACGGCGGACGGTACGGGCCGTGGCCCTGGTGGCGGCCGTGGTCGCCATCGTGCTTCTGACCTGTGCGTTGGCATTGTTCTTTCTGTCCAACACGGACAACGGCACCGGCGCGGCCGGGCTTCGTCCCACCAGTTCCGACCCCACGCCACCGTCCGGACATCATCGTCACCGCGGCGCGGGGCGGACAGCCGGCGCATGAACTCCAGCATCCTCGACGTGGGTGCGCTGACGGTCTCGTACGGCTCCAAGAAGGCGATCGACTCCGTCACGTTCAGCCTGGGTACGGGGGTGACGGGCCTACTCGGCCCGAACGGGGCGGGGAAGTCCACGCTGCTGCGCACGGTCGCTACGGCGCAGGCGCCCGATCGGGGCACTGTCCACATTCACGGCACGAACGCGGTCGATCCGCGACGGCACCGCGAGGTGCGTCGCCGGATCGGCTACCTGCCCCAGACGCCGGGCTTCTACCCGGGCTTCACGGTGTGGGCGTTCGCCCACCACGTGGCACTCCTCAAGGAGATCGACGGCCGGGCGTCGCGCCAGGCTGAGGTGCGCCGGGTCCTGGCGGCGGTCGACCTCGACGACCGCCGCCATGACCGGGTGCGCAGCCTCTCCGGCGGGATGCGCCAACGGCTCGCGCTCGCGTGCGCCCTGCTTGCCGACCCGCCGCTGCTCGTGCTGGACGAGCCGACCGTCGGGCTCGACCCTGAGCAGCGGATCAGGTTTCGGGAGATCGTCGCGGACCTCGGGCGGACGAGGGCCGTCCTGCTGTCGACGCACCAGACCGACGACGTCGCGTCGGTGTGCTCCCGGGTCATCGTGCTGGACGAGGGAACCGTGCGGCTCGACGACACCCCGCGGGGGCTGGCCGAGGTCGCCCGCGGGCGGGTATGGACGAGCACCCGACGGGAGCCCGGGGCGTTCGCGGCGTGGGCCACCGGCGACGGCGCGTTCCGCAACATCGGCCAGCCCCCCGCCGGTGCCGAGCTGGTGCCGCCGACGCTGGACGACGGGTACATCGTCCTCATGAACTCGGCCGGGAGCGGCCCTCGCCCGGGGGGCGCGGGCTCGTGACCACCACCCTGCCGGCCCACCCGGACCCCGCGACGCAGACGCCCCGGGGTGGCGGCGCCTGGCCGGCGCTGGCCGTCGGGGAAGCCCGGCGTCTCCTGTGCCATCCCGCCACGGTCGCGGCGACGCTGCTGGTCCTCGGAATCTGGCTGGTGCCGCTCGCGGCCGACCCGGCGAGCGGTGCGTATCCGGACCTGACGCGGTCCTCGTGGACCGTGCAGTACCCGATGTTGATCCTGGCGGCCGGGGCGTTCGCCGCCGCCAACCTCGCCGGCCTGCGACCGCACCAGCACCGCACCACCGAGTTCGAACGCGTGCTGAGCATGCCCCGGTGGCATCGCACCGCGGCGCAGTGCGCCGCGACCGCGGCGCCCGCGCTGCTCGGCTTCGCGGTGGCCGCGGCGCAGCTCGGTGTCCGCGCCGGCCGGCCCGGCGCGGCGGGCACGGTCCGCTGGGGTGAGCTGCTCGCCGTGCCCCTGTTCATCATGGTGGCCGGGCTGCTGGGGATCGTCGTGGCCGGGGCCTACCCGAGCGTGGCCGCCGGCTTCGTCACCCTGACGGTCCTCGTCGTGGTGGGCTTCGTCGGCCTGGCGTCCTCGTCGCGGCTGCGGTGGCTGTCGTTCGTCGCGGGTGAAGACCCGTTCCGCACCCCGCCCATGCCGAACCACCTCGTCGACCGGCCGGAATGGTGGCATGACGCCTGGCTCGCCGGCCTGGGCTCGGTGGCCGTGGCGACGGCGGTGTTCCTGGCGGGCCTGCGGGGCCGGGTCCTGACGGTGGCGCTCGCGGTCTCGCTCGTCGCGACGGTGGCCGCGGGGGCGATGCAGCTGCGTCCCCCCTCCGCCGAGCGGGACGCCCGGCTGCGCGCGGCCCACGACGCGCCGGCCGCCATGCAGGTGTGCCAGACGCGGCGGGACGTCACCTACTGCGCGTTTCCCGAGTTCCGCTCGCGCATCGGTGCGTGGGCAGCCATCGTGGAGGCGCAGCTCGACGCGGTGCCACCGGACGCGGCCGTGCCCCGGTTCCACGTGCGTCAGCACCTGCCCATGCCCCTGGACGACCAGGGCACCGCGCAACCGCCGCCGCTGGCCCGGTGGGCCGCCGACGACGCCGCGCACCACACGCCGAACGCCATCCCGGTGTCCACGCGCTGGTCGGCCGGTGGCGTCGGATCGTTCGACGAGACCGAGGTGCTGGGCTTCTCGGCCATGGTGGCCGCCACCGTGGTATCCGGTGAGCCGCCCTCCCCGGACGCCTTCGCGGCGTGTGGCGCGCGTGGCGGACTCGCCCTCTGGCTGGCGGCGGGCGCCACCCGGGACACCCGGGGGGCGTTGACCACGATCCTCGCGCACACGTCGGGCGGCGGCCTGGACCTGCCGGTGCTCGACTCCACGGCGGGCGTGCGGCTGGGCGTCGCGGAGGTGGCGCTGGGCCGCGCCATGCTCGACGCCGACCCGTCGGCGGTACGCGCCGGGGTCGCCCGGCACTGGCCCCAGCTCACGTCGGAGTCCACGTCGGTCGCGCGGGCCGCCGCCCTGCTGGGGCTGCCACCGCCCGGCCCACCTCCCCCGCCGGGCAGCGGCACGTGCACGTGAGGCGCGGGCACGACGGGTCGGACCTCGTCGTGACCCTCCTGCGCAGCACCCGGCTGCTGCCGTTGTGCGCCAGTGCGCTCCTCGGTGTGCTCGTCGTCGCGGGCCCGATCGCGCTGCGCGTGCGGCTCGACGTGCTCGACGCCACGCTGGTGCTGCACCTGGCGATGGTCACGCTGCTGAGCGGAGCGGCGTTCGTCCTGGACGACCCCGCCAGGTCGCTCACCGAGGTGCTGCCCATCCCCGCCCGGGCGGTCGCGCTGTTCCGCGCCGGGATCGGCCTGGTGGTGGTGAGCGCCGGCTGGCTGGTGATCCTCTGGCTGGCGCCGCACACCACGACGAGCGAGGTGCCGTACCCCCGTGCCGGATTGGTGGTCGAGGCGTACGCCCTCGTCGTCTGGGTGTGGGCGGTCGCGGCCCACGTCGCGGGCACCCGCGGAGACGGGGTGGGCGGCCAGGTCGCCGCGCCGTTCGGCCTTGGCCTGGCCTGCCTGCTGGCGGTGCTGCCCAGCGGGCTGGCGTTCTTCGTCACACCCGGCGCGCCAGAGTACGCCGAGTCCCGCGCCCGGTGGTTCGTCCTGCTGGCGACCGGCCTCGCGGCGCTCGCCGCGGCGCTCGCCGGACGCGGCCGGCTCCGGTCGCGCCGCCGACGCAGGTAACGCAGCCGGCCGGGCCCGGCCCCGCTAGGCCGACACCCGGTGGGCCTCGAGGTGGGCCATAACGGTCTGGTGGGCGGCCCAGCCGTCGGGGAACTTCACCGGCTCGTGCAGGTGCACCGGCGCGCTGCACGGGTGGGCGTCCAACAGCTCGCGGATCCCGGCCCGCGCCACCACCAGGCACGCCTGCCGGTGCCGCGACGCCAGCACGCACAGTCGCCCGGCCTCCAGGTGGAACGCGGTGGCGTCCCGGCGCCCGGACAGCGGGTGCAGCACCACCGTCACGTCGAACTCCCGGCCCTGCAGGCGGTTGGCCGTGTCGACGGCGAAGCCCTCGGGCAGCAGCGCCCGCAGCGCGGCCACCTGGTCGCGGTGGGCCGCCCCGACCGCGACCCGCTGCGGCGTCACCGGTGCGGCCTGGACCCCGGACCGGGCCACCGCGCCCCGGGCCACCAGCCGGCGGGCCACGGCGGCCACGGCCGCGACGGCCTCGGGGTCGGTGCGCGTGGTGTGCCGCTCGGGCAGCTCCAGCAGCCCCCAGCCGCCGGCCGCCGCGACGTCGAGCACGTCGTCGACCGGCCCGCCGCCGGAACCGGTGTCGAGCGTCAGCTCGCGGTCGCCGGGGCCGGTGCCGGAGCGGAACCCGGTGTACGGGTAGAACGCCCGCGCCACCACCCGCTCCGCGGACGCCGGCAGCCGCCAGGACACCGGCAGCCGGTGCACGGGCAGGCCGGGGTTGCTGCGTAGCAGCACCGCCACGGCGCTCTGCATCGGGTCCCAGGTGAGCCCGCGCCACCGGTCGTTCTCCACGGTGGAGAACGGGTCGAGCTGGCCCGGGTCGCCGACGAACAGCGCCCGCTCGAACAGCCGGGCGATGGCCAGCAGCGCGTCGGAGCGCATCTGGTACGCCTCGTCGACGATCGCCCAGCGCCAGCTCCGGTCCCTGACGTGCGCCCACTTGGCGGCGGTGGCCACCACCACGTCCGGGCCGCCGAGCCCGCCCACGTCGCTGCCCACGGCGACGTTGGGCAGTCCGACCAGCCGGGACGGCGGGGTGTATCCGGTGCGGCTGAGCCGGCCGATGCGGGCGGCCGGCAGCTCCTCGCCCAGCCGGGCGGACAGCCGGGTCACCAGGTCGTCGACCTGCTCGTTGGTCTGCGCCACGATCATCAGCCGCTCCCCGGCGGCGACCAGCTCGGTGGCGGCGCGCACCACCAGGGTCGACTTGCCGGCGCCGGGCGGGGAGTCGACCACCACGCCGCGGTGCGCGGCGCCGCCCAGGTCGGCCAGGATGGCGGCGGTCACCCGTGCGGCCTCGGCGGCCGGGTCGAAGCTGGCCTGGTCGAAGCCGGCCTGGTCGAAGCCGGCCGGTGGCGCCGCCGGGGCGCGGCCGGCGCCCGCCGCCGTGGGGCGCGCCGTCGGATCCGCCCGGGTCACTCCCACCGCTCCCGGGCGTCGTCGTCGGTGGGCCGGTACGGCGTCGGCGGTCCGCCGTGCGTCCACGGGGTGTCCGCCACGTCGGGCAGCGCGGGCGCCGGCACGCTGTCGGGCAGCACGCTGGTGTAGCACAGCACCTCGCCGGGCTCGGGCACCGTGCCGGGCGGCGGCACGGCCGCGCGGCCCATGCCGCCGCTGAGCTCCAGCGTCACCAGCACGCCGCCCGGCGAGACCGGGTCGGCCGCGACCGGGTCGGCCGCGATCAGCACGCCGCTCTGGCCGCGGCGCTGCACCGCGACCACCCGGGTGCCCTCGGCCAGGTGCACCGGGTCCCCGGTGACCAGCCGGACCAGCGGGCGGGTGACCATCCGCCCCTTGCCGCCGGGCACCCGCCGTTCCCGGTCGACCTCCACGACGGTGCCCTGGAACGCCTCCCCGGCCGCGCGGTGCCCGGCCATCACCAGCGGGTCGTCGAAGGCCCGCGCCGCGTCGTACTCGGCCTGCTCCCGCTCCAGCCGGGCCAGCCGGCGGGCGGCGGCCACGGCCCCGTCGCGGCGCGGCTGGGGCGCCCCGCCGCCCGCGACGTACTGGAAGAAGCCGGTGAACTCGGCCCGGTCGGCGCCCCACCGCTCGGCCACCGACTCCCCCGGCGGCAGCGCCCGCAGCAGGGCCAGGGACCGCCACACCAGCCGCCAGGTGGGCTCCAGCTGCCCGCGTACCGCCTGCGCCAGGGCCGCGCGGGCCGCGGCGCGCGCGGCGGAGCCCTCAGGCGCCTCGCCCCACGCGGCGACGGCCGGTGCCAGCACCTCGTTGTCGAAGCCCGGATCGGTGGCCGGGCCGGCGGGCGGGCAGCACGCCGGGTCCTCGGCCCGGCGGGCGGCCTCGCGCCCGGTGCACCCGGGCGGCGGGTCGATCCAGCCCAGCAGCGCGCCCAGGTTGGCGTCCTCCAGCGCGCTCTGGCCGGTGGCCCAGTGCCGGCCGAGCGCCTCGGTGGCGGCGAGCAGCACGCACGAGCCGGGGTGCTCGGCCCGCTCGGCGAACCAGGTGAGCCAGCGGCCGAGCAGCGGCACGCCCGGGTCGACCGGGTACGGCCCGTCCGGGCGGCGGAAGCGGGTGGCGCGCCCGAACAGCCGCAGGAACGCGACCCCGCCGGGGTTCGGCACGACCAGCTGCGGGGCGTCGGCGTACCGGCCGCCGCCGGGCACCGCCTCCACCTCGCCGACGCACCCGGCCACGTAGGCCAGCACCCGCGAGGCCAGCTCGGCGGCGAAGGCGAACCGCAGGTCGCGGTTGCGCGGCTGCGGCACCAGCAGCAGCTCCGGCTCGGCCTCGCCGGTGCCCAGCAGGGCCGCGAGCGGGGCGTTGGCCTCGCCGGCCAGGGTCAGCGGCACCAGCACCAGCGGCCGGGGCGCCAGGTGCACGTGCCGCACGGTGGCGGTCGGCTGGGCGACGCCGGCGGCCACCGCGCGGGCGCGCACGTACGCGGCGAGCACGCTCACTCGGTGGCCCCGCTCCGCCCGGCGATGCGCGTGCGCGTGGGCGCCGCCAGCGCGGGCACGGGC
>DATMJT010000058.1:0-4061 GCA_035553735.1 Pilimelia sp. | reverse complement strand
CGAGGAGCGCCGGCTGTTCTACGTGGCCACCACCCGGGCTCGGGAGCGGCTGTGGGTGACCGCGGTGGCCTCCGGCGCGGTCGGCGCCGGGGAACTGGCCGAGCAGCCCAGCCGCTTCCTGCACGAGCTGAGCCCCGACGGCGGCGCCGGGCCCGCGGGCCCGGATCCCGACGCGGACGCCCCCGACCCGGACCCGGGCGGCTCCGGCGCGGGCGGCGCGGGGTCAAGCGACTGCGATCCGGGCGGCCCCGGCGCGGGCGGCGCGGGCCGAACTGACTGCGACCCGGTCGGCTCCGGCCAGGTCGGGTCCGGCCCGGGAGCGCCGGGGCGAGGCGCCAACGGCTCGGCGTCCGCCGATGCTGCCGAGCCGGTCGCAGAGCCGTCGATCACGCAGCTGCCCCGGGCGCTCACCCTGCCCGCACTCGTGGCCGAGCTGCGTACGGCGCTGTGCCACCCGGCCTCGTCGGCGTACCGGCGCCGGGCCGCGGCCGCGGAGCTGGCCCGGCTGGCCGCGGCCGGCGTGCCGGGCGCCCATCCCGACGACTGGTGGGGACTGCGCCAGCTCTCCGACGAGCGGCCCGTGCTCGCCGAGGACGAACCGGCCCGCGTGACCCCGTCCACCATGGAGAGCGCGCTGCGCTGCGGGCTGCGCTGGCTGCTGGAGCGCCACGGCGGGGCGGCGCCGGCCGGCGCGGCACAGGGGGTGGGCAACCTCGTGCACGCCGCCGCGATGCTCGCCGAGGACGCGCACACCGACCGGGCCGCGCTGCTGGACTACATCGCCGCCCGGTTCGACGCCATCGAGCTCGCCGCCCGCTGGCTCGCCGGTCCGGAGCGCGCCCGCGCCGAGTCCATGGTGGACAAGCTCCTGCGCTGGCTGGCTGGCAACCCACGGCGCCTACTGGCGATCGAGCGCGAGTTCGTGGTCCGCCTCGACGACGGACCGGACCGGCCGGTAGAGCTGACCGGCCGGGTGGACCGGCTGGAGGTCGACGCGGACGGCCGGCTGGTGGTGGTCGACCTGAAGACCGGCCGGTCGACCGGGGTGAGCGCGGCCGAGCTGGCGCGGCACCCGCAGCTGGGCGCGTACCAGGTCGCGGTGGAGGCCGGGGCGTTCGCCGAGTTCGGCACCGAGTCCGGCGGCGCCGCGCTCGTGCAGCTCGGCGGGGACACCCGGGAGGCCAGGGAGCAGACCCAGCCGCCGGTCGGCCAGGCCGAGGACCGCGACTGGGCCCGGGCGATGGTGCGGCGCACCGCCGAGACCATGGCCGCGTCGACGTTCTCGGCGGTCCAGAACGCCAAGTGCCGGGTCTGCCCGGTGCAGTCCTGCTGTCCGGTCTCTGGCAAGGGCCGCCAGGTGGTCGAGCCGCCCGGCGGTGGTGCGGCATGACCGTCGAGCAGCCCACCCTGTTCGGTCCGCCGCCGCCGCGGGTGGCGGCCGACGCCGGCCCCCGGTACACCCCCGAGGAGCTGGCCCACCTGCTGGGCCTGCGCTACGCCCCCACCCCGGAGCAGGCGGTGATCATCGCCGCGCCGGTGGAGCCCATGCTGGTGGTCGCGGGTGCCGGCTCCGGCAAGACCGACACCATGGCGGCCCGGGTGGTGTGGCTGGTGGCCAACGGGTACGCCCGGCCGGAGCAGATCCTCGGCCTCACCTTCACCCGCAAGGCCGCCGGCGAGCTCGGTCACCGGGTGCGTACCCGGCTCGGCCAGCTCGTCCGCCGCCTGGGGCGCGAGGGACGGCTGCCCGGCGAGGACCTGCTCGACGGCGAGCCCACCGTGGCCACCTACCACTCGTACGCCGGGCGGATCGTCGCCGAGCACGGCCTGCGCGCCGGCTACGAGCCGACCGCCCGGCTGCTCACCGAGGCGTCCTGCTGGCAGCTCGCCGACGCCCTGGTGCGCAACTACGCCGGTGACATGTCGGCGGTCGACCGGGCGCCGGGCACCGTCGTCGGCGACGTGCTGGCACTGGCCGCCGAGCTGGCCGAGCACCTGGTCACGCCGGACGAGCTGGCCGCGTGGACCGGCCGGTTCTTCGCCGCCGTCACCGCGCTGCCCGGCCGGGTCTACGCCGACACCGCCCGTGCGCTGGCCCGGCAGCAGGCGCGGCTGGCCCTGCTGCCGCTGGTGCGCGCCTACGAGCGGCGCAAGCACGACCTGGAGGCGATGGACTTCGCCGACCAGCTGGCCCGGGCCGCCCGGGTGGCCCGGGACCACCCCGACGTCGGCGCGATCGAGCGTGCCCGGTTCCGGGTGGTGCTGCTGGACGAGTACCAGGACACCAGCCACGCCCAGGTGACCCTGCTGGCCTCGCTGTTCGGCGGCGGGCACCCGGTGACCGCGGTGGGCGACCCGTGCCAGTCGATCTACGGCTGGCGGGGTGCCAGCGCCGGCACCCTGGACCGGTTTCCTGGGGACTTCCCCCGGCCGGACGGGCGCCCGGCGCGGGTGCGCACGCTGACCACGAGCTGGCGCAACCGGCCGGAGATCCTGGACGTGGCCAACACCCTGTCCGCGCCGCTGCGCGCCTCCGGCGCCCGGGTGGGCGAGCTGGCCGCCGCCGGCCGGGTGCCCGACCCGGTGGGCGGCCGCACCGCCCGGGGCGAGCGGGCGGCCACCGTGCACTGTGCGCTGCTGGAGACCTACCTCGACGAGGCCGACTGGATCGCCGACAGCGTGGTGGCCGCCTGGCAGGCCGCGGCCGGGGCGCCGGGCACGCCGGCACCGGAGATCCCGGTCGAGCGGCGCCCCACCACCGCGGTGCTGGTCCGGGTGCGCGCGCAGATCGCCCCCATCGAGGCGGCCCTGCGGGAGCGCGGCCTGCCCGTCGAGGTGGTGGGCCTGGGTGGCCTGCTGGACACCCCGGAGGTCCGGGACGTGGTGTGCACGCTGCGGGTGCTCTCCGACCCGACGGACGGGGCGGCGCTGCTGCGGCTGCTGACCGGCGCGCGGTGGCGGATCGGCCCCCGGGACCTGGTCGCCCTGCACCGGCGGGCGCGCGCCATCGCCGTGGCGCGCCGCGGCCCGGCCCCCACCGGGGACGTCGAGCCGGAGCTGGCCCCCGACCGGCTGGACGAGGCCACGCTGGTGGAGGCCCTGGCGGATCTCGGCCCGCCGCAGGCGTACTCCGAGCCCGGGTACGCCCGGATGCGGGCGTACGCCTGGGAGCTGGCGACCCTGCGACACCGGTTGGACCAGCCGCTGCCCGACCTGCTCGCCGACGTGGAGCGCACCATCGGCCTGGACGTCGAGGTGGCCGTCCGCGCCGGCACCGCCGGCGACGCCGGCCTGGCCCGAGGCCATCTCGACGCACTGGGTGACGTCGCGGCCCGGTTCGCCGTCGAGTCCGACGGCGGCACCCTGTCGGCCTTCCTGGCCTACCTGGCTGCCGCCGAGGCCGAGGAGCGGGGGCTGGCACCGGGCGAGGTCGAAGTGCGCGAGGGCGCGGTGCAGATCCTCACCGCGCACGCGGCCAAGGGCCTGGAGTGGGACGTGGTGGCCGTCGCCGGCCTGACCGAGCAGCTGTGGCCGGGTCCGGCCCGCGCCGCCGACCACTACCTGATGGGCGTCGGGGTGTTGCCGTTCCCGCTGCGCGGGGACCGGGCGGGCCTGCCGGCGCTGGCGCTGGACGGCGCCGCCGACCAGAAGGACGTGCGCGACGCGGTGGCGCGGTTCGCCGCCGACTGGGCGGCCCACGACGCGCGGGAGGAGCGGCGGCTGGCGTACGTGGCGGTCACCCGCCCGCGCCGGTTGCTGCTGTGCTCGGGGCATCGCTGGGCGCCGGGCGTCCGCCGGCCGCGCGAGGCGTCTCCGCTGCTGGAGGAGGTTCGCGCCGGCTGCCTGGCCGGGGCTGGCGTGGTGGACGCCTGGGCGGCGGCGCCGGAGCCGGACGCGGTGAACCCGACCGCCGCGGCGGTGGCCGCGGCCCACTGGCCCGCGGATCCGCTGGGCGCCCGGCGGCCGGCCCTGGCCGAGGCGGCGGCCGCGGTCCGCGCCCTGCTGGCCGACCCGCCCGCGGCCGGGGTCGGCCAGCAGGGCGCGGACCGCGGCCGCGGGCG
>DATMJT010000057.1:0-5027 GCA_035553735.1 Pilimelia sp. | reverse complement strand
CGGGCCCTCCGGCGACTTCGGCTCCTCCGGCGGCGGGCCCGACCCGACCGGGCGCGGCGCCGGACCGGGCGCGGCCGGACCCGCGGGCGGTGCGGTCGCGCTGGCCGCTGCGCCGGCCGCCGGCCGCCGGCACGGCCGCGGCCGGATCCTGGCCGGCACGCTGCTGTTCGTCGCGGGGTTCACCGCCGTGTTCACCGTCATCACCGTGCTGTTCGCCGGCGTCGGGCGGGCGCTGTACACCTACGCCCGCGAGGTCGAGATCGGCGCCGGGCTGTTGATCATTTTGCTCGGCCTGGCGTTCCTCGGCGCCGTGCCCTGGCTCGGCGGCGAGCGCCGGCCGGGTCGGCTGCCCGCCGCCGGGCTGCTGGGTGCGCCGGTGTTCGGAGCGACGTTCGCGCTGTCCTGGGTGCCGTGCGTCAGCCCGACGCTGGGCGCCGTGGTGGGGCTGGCCACGGTGGGCGGGCAGACCGATCGGGCGGTGCTGCTGGCCGTGGCGTACGGGCTCGGGCTGGGCGCCCCGTTCGTCGCCTTCGGCCTGGGCTTCCGCCGGCTGATCGGGGTCTTCCGGGCGATCCGCCGCCACTCCCGCTGGGTGACCCGGGTGGGTGGGGCGCTGCTGATCCTCGTCGGCCTGGCGCTGGTCACCGGCGGCTGGACCGAGTTCATGAACTGGCTGCGCGCGGTGGTCGGCCCGGTCGAGGTGGGGTTGTGAGGGCGTTCCTGCGCAACTCCTGGCGGCAGCTGACCAGCATGCGCACCGCCCTGGTGCTGCTGTTCCTGCTGGCCGTGGCGGCCATCCCGGGGTCGGTGCTGCCGCAGAAGAGCGTCAACGTGGAGGACGTCGCCGACTACGTGCGGGCCAACCCGCAGATGGGTCGCTGGGTGGACCGGCTGTGGGGCTTCGAGGTGTTCGCCTCGCCCTGGTTCTCGGCCATCTACCTGCTGCTGTTCACCTCGCTGGTCGGCTGCATCCTCCCCCGGGCGCGCGAGCACCTGCGGGCGCTGCGGACCGCCCCGCCCGAGGCCCCGCGCCGGCTGGACCGGCTGCCCGCGCACGCGCCGGCCGGCGCGTACCCGGCGGCGCCGGCGGCGGCGGCCGAGGCACTGCGGGCCGGGCTGCGGGCGCGGCGCTGGCGCGCGGTCGTCCGTCCGGAGCCCGACGGCGCCTGGACCGTCAGCGCCGAGAAGGGGTTCCTCAAGGAGACCGGCAACCTGCTGTTCCACACCGCGCTGATCGTGGTGCTCGTCGGGGTGGCCCTCGGCTCGTGGTTCGGCTGGCACGGCAACCGGCTGTTGGTCGCCGGCCCGGACACGGCCTTCTGCAACACCCTCCAGCAGTACGACGAGTACGGCCTCGGGCCGCGGGTGGCCGCCGACGCGCTGCCGCCGTTCTGCCTGGAGCTGACCGACTTCGCGGCGCGCTTCCGGGAGACCGGACAGCCCGAGTCGTTCCGGGCCCGGGTGCGGGTGGACGGCCCCGGCGTGCCGGCCCGGACCGCGGACTTCTCGGTCAACGACCCGCTGCGCATGGCGGGGGCCAACGTGTACCTGCTCGGCCACGGCTACGCGCCGGTGCTGCGCTACACCGACCGGTTCGGCCGGGCGCAGACCGCGGTGGCCCCGTTCCTGCCGACCGGTGACGTGGGCCTGACCAGCGAGGGCGCCGTGAAGTTCCCGGACGCCAACGTCGACCCGAAGACCGGGCGGCGCGACCCCGCGCTGCAGGTCGGCTTCGACGGGGTGTACCTGCCGACCACGCCGGAGCAGCCGCCGTTCGCCCGCTCGGTGTTCCCGGCCGAGCGCCGGCCCGCGGTGGTGCTGGTCGCGTACCGGGGCGACCTGGGCGCCGACCGCGGGGGGCCCTCGTCGGTCTACCGGCTCGACCAGCGCCAGATCGCCGAGGGCAAGCTGGCCATGGTCGGTGACCCCAAGCTGCTGCGGCCGGGCGAGCGGTGGCGGCTGGACGACGGCAGCACCCTGGAGTTCCTCGGCACCCGGCGGTGGATCACGCTGACCGTCCGGCACGACCCGGGCGGCCCGCTGGTGCTCGGCGGCGCGGGCGCCCTGCTCGCCGGCCTGTTGCTGTCGCTGGCGGGGCGCCGGCGCCGGCTGTGGCTCCGGGTCCGGCCCGGCGACCCGGACGACCCGTCTCCGACGGGCGGTAGTAGCTTGGTGGAGGCCGGCGGCCTGCCCCGCACCGACTACTCCGGCTTCGCCGAGGAGTTTGCCCGGACGGTCGCCGCCCTCCGCGGTCCGGTGGCTGCGCCCGCCGGCTCCGCGGATCCCGTAGACCCGGCGCCGGGCCGGACCCCCACCCCGGCCGGAAGGACCTGATCATGGCCGCACTCTCCGACCAGCTGCTCGTGGTCGCGATCCTCGCGTACCTGGCGGCGATGCTGGCCCACGCCGTCGACTACGCCTTCGACCGCCCCGGCGCCCGCGGCGACGCGGGCGCCCCCGGGACCGCACCTCCGGCGGCCGAGCCGGCCGCCGCGGCGCTGGTCACCGCGGCGGTCGGCGGGCCGGTCACGGTCGCCCACCCGGTGCCCGGCGGTGCGCCGGCCGGGCCGCCCGGTGCACCGCCGCCGCCGGCCGGCGGGCCGCCCGCCGGCCGGGCGGCGCTGCCCGGCCGGATCGCGGTCGCGGTCACCGTCGTCGCGGTGCTGGTGCACCTGGGCTGCCTGGTCACCCGCGGCCTGGCCGCCGACCGGATGCCGTGGGGCAACATGTACGAGTTCGTGCTCTCGGTGACCTTCGTCGGCGCGGTCGGCTGGCTGGTGGTGCGCCGCCGCTGGCCGCACCTGCGGCACGTGGGCATGTACGTGGTCCTGGTGCTGATGCTGCTGCTCGGCCTGGCCGGCATGGTGCTCTACACCCCGATCGCCCCACTGGCCCCGGCGCTGAACTCGTACTGGTTCATCGTGCACGTCTGGTCGGTCGTGTTGGCCTCCGGGATGTTCCTGCTCGGCTTCGTGCCCGCCGCCCTGTACCTGATCCGGGCGGGCCACGACCGGGGCCGCGTCCGGTTCCCGTACCCGCTGGGCCGCCGCCTGCCGGCCGCCGAGACCCTGGAGCGGCTCACCTTCCGGCTGCACGCGATCGCGTTCCCGATCTGGACCTTCGGGGTGGCCGCCGGCGCCATCTGGGCCGAGGCGGCGTGGAGCCGCTACTGGGGCTGGGACCCGAAGGAGACCTGGTCGTTCATCTCCTGGGTGGTGTACGCCGGCTACCTGCACGCCCGGGCCACGCCGAGCGTGCGGCGCACCACCGTCGTCTGGATCGCGGTGCTCGGCTGGGCCACCATGCTGATGAACCTGATCGGCGTCAACATCTTCTTCGAGGGCCTGCACTCCTACGCCGGCCTCGACTGAGGACCCGCACCCGTCCGGCCGTCACGCCGCCCGATCGGCGCCGGCACCGCACCGTAGACACTGCAGCGCCGGCCCGCAGCGCCCGGACCGCCTCCGACGTCGCCCGCTCGCCGCCAGGCCGATCCACATCGGACCTCTCGACCGGGTTCGCAGGCCTGAAATCGGCGGCACGTGATTGACCTACTGCGGAGCGTTGCTCTTGACTGGCCCGGTGACAGGTTTCTGGAGCGTTGCCAACGTGGCCCTCGCGGTGATCAATCCGGTGCTGATCGTGTGGGCCGCCAGTAGGATCTTCAGCCGTCCGCTCCGCGCGCTGCCTTTCCTCGTGCTGGTCTTCCTGAGCGTCGTGGTCCTCTGGCAGGCATACCACTATGGCCCCGGCTGGGACGTTCCCCTCGTCTATGGCGCACTCGGCATCGCGGTCCTGCTCGCCTTGCGGTCCCTGGGCAGGCTGATGGCCGGAGTGCGGAATCGACCCATCGACCCCGCGCCGCTGCGGGAGATCATCGAAAGGCTGGCCTCGGGCGCAGGCCGCGTCGTGCTCGTACTGAGCGTCAGCG
Source organism: Pilimelia sp. (assembly GCA_035553735.1). Taxonomy (GTDB): domain Bacteria; phylum Actinomycetota; class Actinomycetes; order Mycobacteriales; family Micromonosporaceae; genus DATMJT01. Next base: position 1,096 of record DATMJT010000057.1, on the reverse strand, counting down.
GGTCGGGGGCCATCATCGTGATGGGGGCGGGGATGGATCGGCCGACGGTGTTTCGCCTGACCAGCGGTTGCCCGCTGTGTTTCGTGGAGGACCGGCTGCGTGCCCTGCTCGGCGAGGACTCCGATCTGATCACCGTGTGGCGCGACCACCTGGCCAACGGAGTCAACCAGCGGATAACGCTCAGCAGGACCGATACCGCCGAGCCCTGGTCCTGGAAGCTGCGCCCCAGCCCCTTGGGGGCCTACCAGGAGCGGACCTGTCCGGTCCGCGGCCATGCGTCCTGACCCTGCGGCTGGTACGTCGCCCGCGCCGAGTCGATGGGAGCGAGGGTGGCCACGCACGCGCGACGCTCAGCGGCGGTGGCCGGTCCCGGGGCGCGCCGCCGGGCAGTCCCCGGCCGACCAGGTGTCGTACGGCTGCTCCCACTGCACGCAGTACCGGCCGCGGCCGTGCCCCACGCCGCTGTGCACGTCTCCCGTCCAGTAGCGCAGCTCGCCGCGCGGGTCACCCTTGACCTGGACGTTGTCCACCCGCACCGGCGGCACCGCGAATCCGGGGCCGCCGTGCCGGGGATCCACGTACACCTCGACGAACTGCTCCAGCTGGGTGCGCGCGCCCAGCGGCAGCTCCTGGGCGCTGAGCAGGTGCCAGCCGCCGCGCCACCACAGCCACGCCTGCCACACCGTCGGGGCGCCCGCCCCGCCGCCGGGCCCCGCGTCGGTGTGCAGGTAGAACCAGATGTCGTCGCCGGGCCGCAGCTCGTACTGGTCGTAGAAGGTCCAGGCGTTGCGGTTGGTGTCGAACGTGTAGATCCGCTGCCGGCCCTCGCCGCTCCAGCCGGTCTCGGCCCAGCCGGCCTCCAGCCAGAACACCCGCTGCCCGACGTGCCGCTTGGCCATGAACCGGGTGGCCACGAAGTCGAAGGTGCCGCGGCGCACCGCCGGGTCACCCACGGTGACCCGGCCCAGCACGCCGGACCAGTCGCCCACGGTGCTGGCCCCCAGGTGGTGGTAGCCGGACGCCGCGGCGGCCAGGCCCATCCCCGGCCGGGGCCCGGTCGGCCGGGCCGGCATCGGCACCGACGCCGGCACCGGAG
>DATMJT010000056.1:0-7695 GCA_035553735.1 Pilimelia sp. | reverse complement strand
CGGCGCCGGGTCCGGCGCCGGAGCCGTGGGCGTGCTCGGCACCGCCTGGGGCGGCGGCGGCGTGGTCTGCCGCGCCTGCACCCGGACCCGGACCGCGGCCGACTCCTCGCTCAGCACGCAGTGCGGTTTGATCTTGAGGGCCACCGGGCCCCGGTGGAAGAGCACCTCCGCGGTGCTGCCCTTGCCGATCTCCCCGCGGGCGGTGCCGTCCAGCAGCAGCGTGGCCCGGTGACCGGTACGGTTGACCACCCGCAGCGTCGACTCCGCCGGCACGCTGACCGAGGTGGTGTCCGGGTTCGCCCCGCAGCTGACCCCCAGGACGCCGCCGCCCCGGAAGACCACCTGCCGGCCGCTCTCCACCGGGCTGTCCGCGACGCCCGAGACCACGGCCACCCCGCCCGCCGGCTCCGCCCCGGGCGAGCCGGCGACGCCGGGTCCGGCGAGCGCGGGGGCGGCGGACGCGGCCAGCGGCAGGCCGGCGAAGACGGCCACCGCCAACCAGGCGGCCCGGTGTCGGGACTCAGACTGCGACATGCGTGTTCTCCCCGGGTCGGAAAGGGGGCGTCCTTGGGGCCCGGCCAGGAGGCTGGCCGACGATCTAAGCGGACAACGAGGAGACCGACTCCGCGGTGACGCCTCGCCGGCCGCCTCGCCGGCCGCGCGGGCGGCGGACGAGGCGGTCACACCGGCGTCGTAGGCTCGCTGGCATGCGCATCGGAGCCCACGTCGACCGCACCGACCCGCTGCGCGACGCGCTGGAGCGCGGGGCGGAGGTGGTGCAGTTCTTCCTGTCCGACCCGCAGGGCTGGAAGGCACCGCCGGAGCGCGCCGACGCCGCGGCGCTGCGCGCCGCCGACCTGGACGTGTTCGTCCACGCGCCGTACGTCATCAACGTCGCCACGCTGAACAACCGGATCCGCATCCCCAGCCGCAAGTTGCTCCTCGCCCACGCCACGGCGGCGGCCGAGCTCGGCGCCCGTGGCCTGGTCGTCCACGGTGGACATGTCAGCAAGGGCGACGACATCGCGGTGGGCTTCGCCAACTGGCGCAAGACCTTCGCGTACGCGGCGGACTCCGGCGGGCTGGCCACCCAGGTCCTGATCGAGAACACCGCCGGCGGCGACCACGCCTGCACCCGACGACTGGACGCCCTGGCCCGGCTGTGGGACGCGGTCGGCGAGTTCGACGTGGGCTTCTGCCTGGACACCTGCCACGCGCACGCGGGCGGCGAGGAACTGCTCGACCTGGTCGACCGGGTGAAGGCGGTGACCGGACGCATCGACCTCGTGCACGCCAACGACTCCAAGGACCCGTTCGACTCCGGCCGCGACCGCCACGAGAATCTGGGCCGCGGCGCGATCGACCCCGACCTGCTGGTCGCGGTGGTCCGGGCCGCCGGGGCCCCGGTGGTGGTGGAGACGCCCGGGCCGGCCGCGGCCCAGGCCGCGGACATCGCCTTCCTGCGCGCCCGGCTGGACCGGTAGGGCCGACGTGCGCGCCAGGAGGGACCCATGACCGTGGACGAGCCGCGCGCGGACGCGACCCGGGAGGACGCGCGTCGCCCGCCCGGCGAACCAGGCCCGGACAACTCCGAGCGCCCCGACCCGGACAACTCCGAGCGCCCGGGCCCGGCCACCTCCGGCGAGCCGGTGGCCCGCCCGGGCGAGGGGCCGCGCGACGGGCGGACCGCCACCGCGGCCGTGGCGAGCGCCCGGGTCGGGGAGGCCGCGGACCCGTTCGTCGCGTTCGCCCCGGTCCCGCCGCGCCCGCCCAGCCGGTACCGGAGGGCCGCCGCCGCCCTCGGGCGGCTGCTGGCCCACGAGTGGACCCTCGCCAGCCTGGGCGGCCTGGTCCTGGCGGCGCTGCTGACCTGGCCGACGCTGCGCTACCCGCGGCACACCCTGCCGCAGGACATCTACGACCCCGCGCTGCAGGCCTGGCAGATGGCCTGGTCCGGGCACGCCCTGCGGACCGACCCGGGCCAGCTGTGGCACGCCAACGCGTTCCACCCCGAGCGGTACAGCTTCGCCTTCTCCGACACCCTGCTCGGCTACGCGCCCGCCGGCCTGCTCGGCGCCGGCCCGGAGGCCGCCCTGCTGCGCTACAACGTCATGTACGTGCTGGTCCACGCGCTCGCCTTCGTCGGCGCCTACGCGCTGGTCCGCCAGCTCGGGTCCGGGCGCACCGGCGCCGCCGTGGCCGGCGTCGCGTTCGCCTACGCCCCGTGGCGGATGGCCCAGGCCGGGCACCTGCACATCCTGTCCAGCGGCGGCATCGCGCTCGCGCTGGCCATGCTGGCGCGCGGCCACGGCTGGTCGCTGCGGCACGGGGTGCGGCCCGAGCGGCGGCACGCCGGCTGGGCGTTCGCCGGCTGGGCCGTCGCCGCCTGGCAGCTCAGCCTCGGCTTCGGCATCGGCCTGCCGTTCGCGTACGCGCTGGGCGGCATCTCGGTGGTCGCGGCCGCCGGCTGGCTGCGCCACCGGCTGCGGCGGCGGGCGCCGCGGCGCCGCCTCGGCTGGCGGCTGCCGGTGGCCGACCTCGCCGGCGGCCTGCTGTTCGCGGCGGTCGGCGTGCTGCTGGCCCGGCCGTACTTCCTGGTCGCCGAGCTGCACCCCTACGCCCGGCGCAGCGTCGACGAGCTGCGGATGTACTCGCCGCCGTGGCAGGGCCTGCTGATCGCGCCCGAGGAGTCCCGGCTGTGGGGGGCCGCGCACGCCGACGCGCGCGCGGGGTTGTCGTGGGTTCCCGAGATGACCCTGCTGCCCGGCTTCGCGCTGTACGCGCTCGCGGCGGCCGGGCTCTTCTTCTCGGTCTGGACCGTGCGGCAACGGCTGCTGCTGCTCGCGGGCGTCGTCGCCACGGCGGCGCTGGCCCTGGGCACCGAGTTCCTCGGCGGCCGGTTCACCTACCTCCCGCTCTACCGCGTGCTCCCGGGCTGGGACGCGCTGCGCACGCCCGGCCGGCTGATGCTGTGGACCACGCTGCTGCTCGGCGTGCTGGCCGCCGGCGCGGTCACCGCGTTCGTGGCGCGGGCCCGGTCGTCCGTGGCGCACCGGCGACCGGTCGGGCTCGGCGCGCTGCGGCCGATCACCCTGGTGCCGCTGGCTCTGGTGCTGCTGGAGGGGCTCAACGCCACCCCGCACCCCGTGGTGCCGCCGCGGCCCGCGGCGCTGACCGGCGCGGCGGGGCCGCTGCTGGTTCTGCCGAGCGACTCCGAGATCGACAACCGGGTCATGCTCTGGTCCACCGCGGGCTTCCCGCCGCTGGTCAACGGCAACAGCGGCTTCACCCCCCACCGGCTGGCCGAGGTGCGCCGGGTGAGCCAGTCGTTCCCGGACCCCGGCAGCGTGGCGCATCTGCGGGAGCTCGGCGTGCGGTCCGTCGTGGTGCTCCGCGACGAGATCGCCGGTACGCCGTGGCAGGAGGTCCCGGACCGCCCGGTGGACGGTCTGGGCGTCACCCGACGCGACGAGGGCCCGGCCGTCGTGTTCGAGCTGCCCGGCTGACTGCCCGGCGCCGCCGGCCGGGGGCCGGGACTACCCGCCGCGGCCGGCGGCCGCGGCCAGCTGCGGCCGGTCGGCGCCCTCGCGCCCGGCCGGGCCGCGCGCCCTGTCAGGCCCGTCGCCGTCCGGGCCGGGGCCGTCAGGGTGGTCGTTGAGCACCCCGCCGTCCGGGTCGCCCTCCGGGTAGGTCTGCCGGACCGGGTCGTCCTCCGCCCGCACCATGTCGCGGATGACGAAGACGCAGAGCGCCACCACCGTGCCCAGGCGCAGCGTCGAGGCCAGCACGAAGACCCACTCCGGGAACACCGCCTTGCCGGTGGTCACGCCGAGCAGTTCCCCGTAGAAGGCGACGAAGTAGCCCACCTCGGCGAACTGCCAGGCCAGGAAGGCTCCCCAGCGCGGCCGGGCCAGCACCACCAGCGGTAGCAGCCAGAGCACGAACTGCTGCGACCAGACCTTGTTGAAGATCAGGAAGATCGCCACCACCAGGAAGGCCAGCTGGGCCACGCGCGGCCGCCGCTTCGTGCTCAGCGCGAGCACGCCCACGCCGAACCAGCCCAGGATGATCAGGATGTAGGTGACCGGGTTGAGCACCGGGATGTTGTTGGCCAGCCAGGTGAACGGGTAGATGCCGTACTCGCCGCCGCCCAGGGGCAGCTTGTTGCCGATGTACCAGAACGTGCCCCAGTCCACGCCGCGTTCGCGGTTCAGCTCGATGAACCGGTCCCAGTTCTCGTAGTTGAGCACCATGAACGGCAGGTTCACCGCCACGCACGCCGCGATCCCGACGCCCACCGAGGCGAGCACCGGACGCAGCCGGCGGGCCCGCAGGGCGAGGAACAGCAGCGGGATGAACAGGAAGCCCGGCCACAGCTTCGCCGCCGTGCCCAGCCCGAGCAGCACGCCGGCCAGCACCGGCCGGCGCCGGGCCCAGGCCCACAGCCCGCCCATCGCCAGGGCGATGGCCAGGAAGTCCCAGTTGACCGTGGCGGTGACGATCAGCGCGGGGGACAGCGCGAACAGGGCCGCGTCCCAGGGCCGGCGGCGCCGCACCGACAGGATCATCGCCACGGTCGCCACGGCCAGGATGCACAGCACCAGCGCGTTGAGGTGGTAGGCCCACTGGCCCTGGTTGATCTCCGGGTAGCGCTGCGCCAGGTGGTACACCGGCAGGCCGAGGATGCCCATGAACACGCCGGTCAGCACCGGGTACTCCACCGGGTGGTCGAGGTAGGGCACCTGGCCCCGGTCCAGGCCCTCCGCGTAGTAGAGCGCCAGCACGTCCGAGTAGCAGAACCGCGTGTACTGCAGGTTGTCGGTCCAGGCACCGTCGGCGCACGGCGACTTCTGGATGTAGTGCAGCACCAGCGACAGACAGGTCAGCGCCAGCACGATGCGCGCGGCGCTCCAGAACCGCCGGCTCCAGAGCGCACGGGCGTGCTCGCGCGCCACGGCGTGGTCGCCCAGCGGGCCGCCGCCCAGCTCGGCGAGGCCGCGGACGAACCAGTCGGAGCGTCCCGGATGGTCCACGGGATCGACGTCGGTCGACGGTCGCTGGCCGGCGGCGACCCCGGCGGGCTCGCCGGACTCGGTCCGGTCATCGGTGGCGGACGGCTGCACGGTCATGGGATGCATCCTGCCGTACCGATCCACCGTTGGGGAGCGCCGTCCGCCCATCAACGATCTCCCGGCCCGGCGCGGTCACCCCGCCCGCGCCGCCGGCCGGCACCTCCTGGCGGGAGTCCGTGGCATGAGGCGCTGCCCGGTCCACCCGCTCGGGCTCCGCAGGCCGTGCCGCGGATCGCCGATGACCCGCGCCTCGCGCCCGGGGCGGACGGCGCTGGATGTGGGCGTGTGTCACGGAGTCGCGGCAGCTCCTGCCCGCAGTCCCGCGAGGCGAGCGAGCAGCTAGGGCGATCCACTCATGCGGGGACTGACCGGAGACGGTGGGGTGATCACGGGTGGCTGGTCGCCGCCGCGGTTGCGGTTGCCGTTGGGCTCCCGCTCGTCGCCCCCGGGCTGGTCCTGGCAGAGCCGCGGGAAGAGCCGGCACCGGGGGTCGCGGCCGGGTTCGCGCGACGGCTTGGGCGACGGCGACGCGCCGTTGCCGGCGTCGTCGTCGCCGATGTAGCGGGGCGGGCTGAACTCCTTCTGCTCCTTGCCCTCGTGCGCCTCGTTCATGAACGCCTGCCAGATGTCGCTGGGCAGCTCGTGGCTCTGCATGTCACCGCCCCAGATGTTCTTCACGCCGACCCGCCGGTTCGCGGCGCCCACCCACACCGCGGTGGCGATCTGCGGGGTGTAGCCGACCATCCACAGGTCACCGTTCTCCCCGGCGCCCGGCTTGGTCTCCCAGGTGCCGGTCTTGCGGGCCGCCGCGCGACCGCTGGCCAGCGAGTGCGACGTCGACACCTTCTGCAGGGCGTGGTTCATGTCGTCCATCACCGGCTTGCGGAAGCGCTCCTCGGGCTTGCGGATCTCCTCGCCCTTGCGCTCCCACTTGCCGGTGGTCCGGTTCTTCTGCTCCACCTTCACCACGAAGTGGGCCTTGTTGTAGACGCCCCGGTTGGCGAAGGTGGCCATGCCGTTGGCGTGCTCCAGCACGGTGACGCCGTACTGGCCGAAGCCCACCCGCTGGCCGATACCGGCCTTCACCGCCTCCTTCGCGTCGGTATTGGTGAGGTCGATGGCCTTGCCGTCGTCATTCCAGATCATGCCGACGCCGGCCCGCTTGGCCACATCGACGACCTTGTCGGCGCCGATCTTGTCGGTGATGTACCAGAACGGCACGTTGTACGACTGGATCAGCGAGTGTTCGAGCGTGCACCACGCGCCGCAGTCCGCGTTGCGCCCGGCGTTGCTCAGCTTCAGCTCCCGCGCCTGCGGGGTGTCGGTGCGGGCGTCCCAGCGGGACTGCAGCGAGATGCCGTTCTCCAGCGCGGCGGCGAGGGTGTAGACCTTGAACGAGGAGCCCGGCGAGTGGCCACCGACCAGTTTCCCGCCGTACCAGTTGCGGCCGGCGAAGTCGAGGCCGGTGCCGGTGTCGCCGCCGTAGTAGGCGAGCACCCGGCCGGTGGCGGGGTCCACCGCGGCCATCGCGGCCATGACCTCCTTGCCCTTCTTGGTCTGCTTGTTCTGCTTGTTGAGCAGCGAATTCTTCACCGCCCGGCGGGTCAGCTTCTCGGCGGTGGCCTGCATCTTGCGGTCGATGGAGGTGGTCACCCGGTAGCCGCCGGTGCGCAGCGCCTCCATGCAGGCGGTCTCCGTCGGGCAGATGCCCAGCTCCACCAGCTCGGCCTTGACGTAGTTGACGACGTTGCCGACCGGGGTGTTCATGCCGCACTCGGTGACGCAGGCCGACTTCTCGTTCCACGGCTGCACCTTGGGGTACTTCATGGTGGCGCGCTTGGCCGGGTCCAGCCAGCCCTTGGTCACCATGCCGTCCAGCACGTACGCCCAGCGGTCGATCGCCGCCTGGCGGTTCAGCGCGGGGTCGTAGCCCTTGTGCGTGGCGCTCGGCACCGGCTGCTTGATCACCGCGGCGAGAACGGCGCCCTCCTCGACGGTGAGCCTGCTCGCCGACTTCCTGAAGTACGCCTGCGCCGCCGACTCCACGCTGTAGGCGCCGCGTCCGAAGTAGATGGTGTTGAGGTAGTGCTCCATGATCTCCGGCTTGGAGAACCGGTCGTTGAGCTTCGACGCCAGCACGGCCTCGCGGACCTTGCGCCCGTAGGTGACGCCCTCCAGCTTCAGGGCGTTGCGGGCGTACTGCTGGGTGATCGTGGAGGCGCCCTGCTGGTCGCCGCCGGTCACGTTGTTCCAGGCCGCGCGCATGATGCCGAGGTAGTCGATGCCGTCGTGCTCGTAGAAGTTGCGGTCCTCGGCCGAGGCGACGGCGTACTCCACGTGGTCGGGGATCTGGTCGATCTTCACCAGGGTCCGGTTGACCGTGCCGAGCCGGGCGATCTGCGTCTTGCCGTCGGCGTACATGATCGTCGAGGACAGGTCGAGGTCGATCTCGTTCGGCAGCTGCACGGTCGTGGAGTAGTACGTGAAGCCCACCACGCCGCCGCCCGCGAGCATGATGAGTACCGCGAACGAGGCGATGATCCAGTTGATCCGCCGCCGGCGGCGGCGCTTCGCGGCGGCCGCGGGAGCAACCCGGGGCCGCCGGCCCGCCGGCCCGCCCCGG
>DATMJT010000055.1:0-6597 GCA_035553735.1 Pilimelia sp. | reverse complement strand
ATCTGACGCCGCGCGGTCCGGCGTCGTCCGCAACGCGCCGCACCCACCACCGACGGCCGGGCGACACCAGCGAGATGGTCGCGGGAAGGTGCCGCCATCCGGACAAGAATTGCCAAGACCTGGAGAAACGTCAGAGGTTGGCGACGTCCGCCTGCTTGGCGCGCACCGCCTCGGCCGCCTCGCGCAGCCCGGCCAGCTCGGAGTCCGTCAGCTCCGTCGGCACCACCCGGCGCACGCCCTGCGCACCGATCTCCGCCTCGACCCCCAGGTACACCCCCGAGATGCCGTACTCGCCGTCCACCCACGCGCACACCGGCAGGACCGCGCCCGAGTCCTCGGCCACCGCCCGCGCCATCCGGGCCGCGGCCGCCGACGGCGCGTAGTAGGCCGACCCCGTCTTGAGCAGGGCCACCACCTCCGCACCGCCGTTGCGGGTCCGGACCACCAGCTCCTCGATCTTCTCCGCCGGCAGCAGCTCGGTCAGCGGCTTGCCGTTGACGGTGCAGCGGGACGGCACCGGCACCATCGTGTCGCCGTGCGACCCCAGGGTCAGCGTCCGCACCGAGGCCACCGGCACGGCCAGCGTCTCGGCGACGAAGTGCGAGAAGCGGGCGGTGTCGAGCATGCCGGCCTGGCCCATCACCCGCTGGCGGGGGAACCCGGTGGCCAGCTGCGCCAGCGCGGTCATCTCGTCCAGCGGGTTGGACACGACGATGACGACGGCGTCGGGGGCGTACCGGGCGACGTTCTCCGCCACCCCGCGTACGATCTTGGCGTTGACCTCCAGCAGGTCCATCCGGCTCATCCCCGGCTTGCGCGGCAGCCCGGCCGTGATGATGACCACGTCCGAGCCCTCGATGACCTCGTAGCCCTCGCCGTTGCGACCGGTGGTCTGCCCCACCACCCTGGTCTCGAACCCCTCGATGGGGCGGGACTGGTTGAGGTCGAGTGCGAGCCCCTCCGGCTTGCCCTCGACGATGTCGGTGAGCACGACGGTGTCGAAGATGTCGTACTCGGCCAGGCGCTGCGCGGTCGTGGAGCCGTAGAAACCAGCGCCGACGACGGTGACCTTCTTGCCCATCAACATGCACTCCCGGGTGCGAACGGGTGGTGATAACGGGTGACGAGCGGACCATAACGCGCAGCCGGGGGCCCGCCTGCCCCGGGTCAGCCGTACGCCGCCGCGGTCACCACGTCACCCCCACGCGCCCGGCCACGTCAGCCAGCGCGCTCCGCGCACCCACCACGTCAGCCAGCACGCTCCGCGCACTCCACCACGTCAGCCAGCGCGCTCCGCGCACTCCACCACGTTGGTGAGGAGCATCGCCCGGGTCATCGGCCCGACGCCGCCGGGCACCGGCGCCAGGAACCCGGCCACCTCGGCGACCTCCGGCGCCACGTCGCCGGTGTAGCGGCCCTTGCCGTCGGGGCCCACCACCCGGGTGATGCCGACGTCCAGCACCGCCGCGCCCGGCCGCACCAGATCCGCGGTGAGCAACCCCGGCACCCCGGCGGCCACCACGACGATGTCCGCGGTCCGCGTGTGCCGGCCCAGATCCCGGGTGCCGGTGTGGCACAGCGTCACCGTGGCGTTCTCCGAACGACGGGTCAGCAACAGGCCCAGCGGGCGGCCGACGGTCGTGCCGCGGCCGATCACCACGACCTCGGCCCCCGCGACGGGCACGTCGTACGACCGCAACAGGTGCAGGATCCCGCGCGGCGTGCAGGGCAGCGGACCCGGGTAGCCGAGCACCAGCCGACCCAGGTTCACCGGCTGGAGACCGTCGGCGTCCTTGTCCGGGTCGATCAGCTCCAGCGCCCGCTGGGTGTCCAGGCCCCGCGGCAGCGGCAGCTGCACGATGTAGCCGTGGCAGGCCGGATCCGCGTTCAGCTCCGCGATCGCGGCCTCGACCTCCGCCTGGGAGGCGGTCGCCGGCAGGTCACGGCGCAGCGAGGCGATACCCACCTCCGCACAGTCGCGGTGCTTGCCGTCCACGTAGGCGTGCGAGCCCGGGTCGTCCCCCACCAGCACGGTGCCCAGTCCCGGCACGACGCCGCGCTCGGCGAGCGCCTTGACGCGGGCCCGGAGGTTGTCCTTCACCGCCGCAGCGGTCGCCTTGCCGTCGAGAACAGTCGCCGTCACATCCCGATCCTGCCATCCGCGTGAGCCGGCCGGGCCCACCACCCCGGCCGGTGCCGCCGGCACCGGGCATGTCAGCGACCCGTGGACCGAAGGGTGCCCGGGGGGTGCCGGGGGCGCCCACGGGTCAGGCCGCGACCACCGCCCCGTACGCGGTGGCGAACAGCGCCGCCTGCGCGAGGTCGATCGTCGCACCGCTGAGGTCCACCTCGCGCAGCGCGACCCCCGTCAGGTCTGCCCCGCGCAGGTCGGCACCGGCCAGTCGCGCCTCACGCAATCGGCTGTACGCCAGGTCGGCACCGCGGAGGTCCGCCCGGCTCAGGTCGGCCCCGGTGAGATCCGCCTCCCTCAGCCGCACGCCGTCGAGGCCGACGCCGGTGAGGTTGGCACCGCGCAGCTCGACGTACGCCCAGTCACCGCCGCGGACCGTGAGCGGTCGCAGGTCGCACTCGGTGAGGTGCGTGCCGACCAGCTTGCAGTCGTCCAGGGTGGCGTCGAAGAACGAGCAGCGGCGGAGGCTGCACCGCAGCAGCGCGCAGCGGGTCAGGGTGGCGGCGTTGAAGCGGCTGAGCGAGAAGCGGCACTCCTCGAACTCGCAACTGGTCAGCGCCGCCTCGGTCAGGTCGACGTCGTCGAACTCGCAGTCGACGAAGCGCACCCGGGTGAGTTCGTCGAGCGCCCAGTCCGCGCCCGCGATCCGCTCCCCCGCCCGTTCCCGCATGTGCGCCGATCCTGCCAGCCGGACCGCCGAAGCCGCGACCGACACGGCGCACCGAGCCGCGAAGCGCACGCGCCGGGGGGGCGCGCCCGTCCGGCCGCACGCGGGTTGCCGAGAACTACGACGGAGGCGCACGGCGACGGGGCAGCACGAGGATGGGCCAGCCGCCATCCTGGGGCGATGGCGCGACGCCCGAATGTGCCGCCGCGGCTGCGATTTGCTCCATTCCGGGGCAGCGCCGCGGTGGCGAACGGTGCCCTCAGCCGCGGCATGCTGCGCGGGCGCAGTTGGCGCCGGCTGCTGCCCGACATCTACGTGCACGTCGACTCGCCGCTCGACCACCGCACCTGGTGCGACGCGGTGGCCCTGCTGCTGCCTCGCGGGGCGGCCATCGGCGGGTCCAGCGCGGCGTACCTGTGGGGCGTCGACCTGCTCAGCCGCGACGCCCCGGTGGCCGTGTCGGTGCCCCGCGGGCGCCGGTTGACGGCGCACCCACGGCTGCACGTCACGTACTCGACGCTGCCCCCGGCGGACCTCACCACGTTCGCCGGGATCCCCGTGACGACGCCGCTGCGGACCGCCTTCGACCTCGGCCGGACGCCACGCCCCGGCGGCGTGGTCGCACTGGACGCGCTGCTTCGCCGACGCCTGTTGACGCTTCCCGCGCTGCGTACGCTGGTCACCGCGCGCGACGGCTGGCCCGGCATCCGGCTGCTCCGGCAGGCGTGCGACCTGGCGGAGCCGCTGAGCGAGTCGCCCATGGAGACGCGGCTGCGGCTGGTGGTCGTGGAGCACGGCCTTCCCCGGCCCGTGGCACAGCACGAGGTACGGGATCGGCAGGGCCGGTTTGTCGCGCGCGTGGATCTGGCGTACCCGCGGTTGCGCCTCGCGCTCGAGTACGAAGGTGATCATCATCGAGAGCGGCGCGCATTCCGACACGACCTTGCACGGTTGAACGCCCTACGCGCGGCCGGCTGGACCGTGTTGCGCTTCACCGCCGACGATGTTCTCCACGATCCGGGTCGAATCGTACGCAACATCGTCGATGTGGCCCGGACGCTGGGTGCTCGGCCGTAGCGTACGGCGGTTATGACGTCCGGATAACAGCCACACGCTACGGCTGAGGGCGGCAGCGCTGAGGGGCCTGTGCTGAGGCCGGGCGCGTGGGGAACCCGCGCCCCGGGCCGCGGTGGCCGGACCACACCCGACCGCCGCGCAGGCCGCGCCACACCCGACCGCCGCGCAGGCCGCGCCACACCCGACCGCCGCGGTGGCCGGACCACACCCGACCACCGCGGTGGCCGGACCACACCCGACCGCCGCGCAGGCCGCGCCACGACAGGCCGTCGGCGAGGCCGGAGCAGCGCCCCGGGACGGACTCAGTGGAAGAAGTGCCGGGCGCCGGTGAGGTACATGGTCACGCCGGCCGCGGCCGCCGCCTCGATCACCTCCGCGTCGCGCACCGAGCCGCCGGGCTGGACCACCGCCCGTACGCCGGCGTCGAGGAGCACCTGCAACCCGTCCGCGAACGGGAAGAAGGCGTCCGAGGCGGCCACCGCACCGCGGGCGCGGTCCGCGCCTGCCCGGGCGACCGCGAGCCGGGCTGAGTCCACCCGGTTGACCTGCCCCATCCCGACGCCCACGGTCGCCCCGTCGGCGGCGAGCAGGATCGCGTTCGACTTGACCGCCCGCACCGCCCGCCAGGCGAACGCCAGCTCGGCCAGCAGGTCGGGCGAAGCCGCCGGACCGGCCGCGAGCCGCCAGGTCGCCGGATCGTCGCCGGCGGCGGTCAGCCGGTCGGCGGTCTGGACGAGTATCCCACCGGTGACCTGACGCCACTCCGCCGCGGCCGGAGCCCACGCCGGGGCCTCGAGGATGCGCAGGTTCTTCTTTGCGGTCAGCACCTCGACCGCACCGTCGGCGTAGCCCGGCGCGATCAGGACCTCGGTGAAGATGTCCACCACCTGCTTGGCCAGCTCCACGGTGACCGGCCGGTTCACCGCGATGACGCCGCCGAACGCCGACACCGGGTCGCACGCATGGGCGCGACGATGGGCGTCCGCCACGTCCCCGGCCCGGGACACCGCGATCCCGCACGGATTGGCGTGCTTGATGATCGCCACGGCGGCCTCGGCGTGGTCGTTCGCCGCGCGCCAGGCCGCGTCCGCGTCGACGTAGTTGTTGTACGACATCTCCTTGCCGTGCAGCTGCCGGGCCTGGGCGAGACCGGGCGGGGCCGCCGGGTCCGTGTACAGCGCCGCCGACTGGTGCGGGTTCTCGCCATAGCGCAGCGTCGCCCGGCGGCGCAGCGCCAGCCCGGCGAACTCCGGCCATGCCACGGTACCTGTCGCGGGGTCCGGGGGGGCGCCCGTCGCCGGGTCCGCGGCCTTGCCGGCGGCCACGCCGGACACCGCATCGGCGGCCGCGGTCGCGCCGGCGTCCGTGGTCGCCGCCGCGCCGAACTGCTCCGCGCACCAGGTCGCCACCGCCGTGTCGTACTCAGCGATGTCCGCGAAGGCCCGGGCCGCGAGCAGTCGCCGCTGTGCCAGCGTGAAACCGCCGTCGCGCAGCGCGGCCAGCACCATCGGGTACGCCGCGACCGCGGTCACCACGGCCACGGTGGGGTGGTTCTTGGCGGCCGCACGCACCATCGCCGGCCCGCCGATGTCTATCTGCTCGACGCACTCCTCGACGCTGGCGCCGGAGGCCACCGTCCGCTGGAACGGGTAGAGGTTGGACACCAGCAGGTCGAACGGCGCCACCCCCAGCTCGGCGAGCTGGGCGGCGTGCCGGTCCAGCCGCGAGTCGGCCAGCAGGCCCGCGTGCACCCTCGGGTGGAGGGTCTTGACCCGGCCGTCGAGGCACTCCGGGAAGCCGGTCAGCTCCTCCACCTGAGTGACCGGTACGCCGGCCCCGGCGATCGTGCCCGCCGTGGACCCCGTGGAGACGATCTCGACACCGGCCGCGTGCAGCGCCCGGGCCAGCTCGACCAGGCCGGTCTTGTCGTAGACGCTGACCAGCGCGCGCCGGATCTGGCGCCGACCGAGGTCCGGAGCCGGTACGTTCATGGAATGGTGACCTTCCTTCCGGTGATGGTCCAGCCCTCACGGACGAGGCGACCGACGTACTCCACGAGCTGGGCGCGCTCCGCCGCCTTGATTCGTTCGGTGAGGGCCGCCTCGTCATCGGTGTCGAGCACGGGCACCGCGACCTGGGCGACGATGGGCCCCGTGTCCACCCCCGCGTCGACGAAGAACAGCGTGGCGCCGGCGACCTTGACACCGTAGGCGAGGGCGTCGCGGGGGCCATGGATGCCAGGGAACGCGGGCAGCAGGGTGTTGTGGGTGTTGAGGTACCGGTCGCCGAAGCGCGCCAGGAAGTCCGCGCCGACCAGCTTCAGGAAGCCCGCGGAGATCACCAGGTCGGGGCGGTGCGCGGCCACCTGCGCCGTCAGCTCGCGATCCCAGTCGGCGCGGCGGGGGTGGTCGGCCAGCCGGGTGACGAACGACGGAACTCCCGCGGCGGCCGCCCGCTCCAGCCCCACGATGCCGTCGCGGTCCGCACCCACCGCCACGACGCGGGCGCCGTACGCCGGGTCGGCGCAGGCGTCCAGCAGCGCCTGCAGGTTGCTGCCTCCGCCGGAGACGAGCACCACGAGTCGGGCTGGCGCGGGGACGGGCTCGCGTCGCACGACCGGCGGGACCGCCGCGGCGACAGGTGGCGCGCCGGCCGCGGCAGG
>DATMJT010000054.1:0-7686 GCA_035553735.1 Pilimelia sp. | reverse complement strand
CAGCGGGAGGGCGGGTGGGCCAGCGAGGACGGCCGCGGCGATACCCACTCCGAGCGACATCGACAGCGACGCGGCGCCCACCGCGCTCCACAGCTTGCCGCCGATCATGTCGCCTCCGTGCGCTCGGCCGCGGCCGGTCCTCGGTCGCTGGGCTGAGCACAGGAGACGAGGGCTGCGGTGCACCGGCGGTGGGCCCCCGGTGCCGGACGGTTGCCGCTGACCGCGCCTGTCGGCCGATAGGCTGGCTTCGGCTGACCCCGGCGGACGGAGGCGGGCGATGGACCCGGACGGACGACGCGCCCGGCGGCCTGACGCCGGGAGGGTGCCCTCCCTCGTCACGGTCACCGGCGTGGTGACGGCCGGCGTGGAGGCCGGCTGCCTGCTCCTGGGCACCTACCAGTTGATCGGCGGGCCGCGCGAGCTGCTGCGCGCGGGCCGCACCGTACGGGTCACCGGCGTGCCCCGCCCGGACCTGCTGACCACCGCGCAGCAGGGCACGCCGCTCGTGGTCAGCACCGCCGAGCCGGCCTGACACCCGGCCGGCGCGGCCCCACCGGGCCCGGGTGCCCGGCGCGGCCCGGCGCAGCCGTCGACAAGGGCGGCGGTACGGCGCTCCGGGACCGGCGACCTCACCGGACCGGGTAGCGGGCCTGGAAGTCCAGCCGCGCCGGCGCCTCCTCGGCGATCCCGGCGAGTGCGTCGTCCAGGCTCAGGAACACCTCCCACGGCTGGGCCGCGCGCGGGCCGGCGCCCCCGGCCCGGTCAGCTCCTCCGGGTGGAGGGTCTTGCCGATGTCGTGGGTCGCCGCACCGAACAGCACCGCGTCCCGGTCCACCGGCAGGTCCGGGTGGTGGCGGGCAACCCAGTCGAGCAGGTCCGCGGCGACGTCGTGCACGGCCCGCAGGTGCGCGGCGAGCCGGGGCGGCGCCGCCAGCCGTACCAGTAGCTCGCCCACGTCGGGCGGCAGCGGGCGCAGCGCGGGCGGGCCGGGGTCGGCCAGGGCCCGGTGCAGCGGGTCGCCCGCCCGCGGATGGTCCGGCGGCACTCCACCGCACGACGGCTCGTCCGGCAGCATCCCGCCGCACGACGGCTCGTCCGGCGGCGCGCCACCGACCGACGGGCCGTCAGGCCGCGCGCCGCCGCGTGACGAAGGGTCGGGGAACCGGCTGCGGCGCGACGGCTGGGCGGTCATGCCCGGGAAGAATAGGCCCGTCCAGGAGGGCCCGTGCAGGTCGGGCCGATCCGGGGTCGTGGAAGGGACCTTGGCCCCTGTGAGCCGGAGGTGATGGTCGGTCACGGTGGGTAGGGAACGCTGGAGGGAGCCAACACCATGACCGTCACCCCTGCCGAGATCACCACGACCCCGCCCGCGTGGCGGGGTTTCCAGGGGGGCCGTTGGCGCGAGCACGTCGACGTCGCGGACTTCGTGGCCACCAACGTACGCCCGTACGAGGGGGACGCGGGCTTCCTCACCGGCCCCACCGAGCGCACCACGGCGCTGTGGCAGCAGCTCGTCGCGCTGTTCCCCGAGGAGCGCCGCCGGGGCGTGTACGACGTCGACCCGCACACCCCGGCCAGCATCACCGCGCACGCCCCCGGCTACCTCGACCGGGACCGCGAGCTGATCGTCGGGTTGCAGACCGACGCCCCGCTGCGCCGGGCGATCATGCCGTTCGGCGGCCTGCGCATGGTGCAGGCGGGCCTGGAGGCGTACGGCTACCAGCTGGACCCGCTGGTGGAGAAGATCTTCACCAGCTACCGCAAGACCCACAACGACGGGGTCTTCGACGCGTACACCCCGCAGATCCTGGCCGCGCGCAAGGCCGGCATCATCACCGGCCTGCCGGACGCCTACGGCCGCGGCCGGATCATCGGCGACTACCGCCGCCCGGCGCTCTACGGCGTGGACTTTCTCATCGAGGCCAAGCGGCAGGAGAAGGCGTCGCTGGACGACGCCCCCTCGACGCTGGACGTGATCCGCGACCGCGAGGAGCTGGCCGAGCAGATCCGCGCCCTGGGCGAGCTGAAGGAGATGGCCGCCGGTTACGGCTTCGACCTCTCCGGCCCGGCGCGCACCGCCCGCGAGGCCGTGCAGTGGCTCTACTTCGCGTACCTGGCCGCCGCCAAGGAGCAGAACGGCGCCGCCATGTCGCTGGGCCGCACCGCCACCTTCCTGGACGTCTTCCTGGAGCGCGACCTGGCCGAGGGCCGGATCACCGAGACCGAGGCCCAGGAGCTCGTCGACGACCTGGTGATCAAGCTGCGGATCATCCGCTACCTGCGCACCCCCGAGTACGACCAGCTGTTCTCCGGCGACCCGACCTGGGTGACCGAGTCGCTGGGCGGCATGGGCGCCGACGGGCGGACCCTGGTCACCCGGACCTCCTTCCGCTACCTGCAGACCCTCTACAACCTCGGGCCCGCGCCCGAGCCGAACCTGACCGTGCTGTGGTCCCCGGCGCTGCCCGAGGGGTTCAAGCGGTTCTGCGCCCAGGTGTCGCTGGACACCAGCGCCATCCAGTACGAGAACGACGACCTGCTGCGCCCCGACTACGGCTGCGACACCGCCATCGCCTGCTGCGTGTCGGCCATGCGGGTGGGCAAGAACATGCAGTTCTTCGGCGCCCGGGTGAACCTGGCCAAGGCGCTGCTGTACGCCCTCAACGGCGGCCGGGACGAGATGTCCGGCGCGCAGGTGGCCCCGGCCACCGCGCCGTACGCCGGGGACGTGCTGGACTACGACACCGTGCGGGCGGCGTACGACCGGACGCTGGACTGGCTGGCGGCGACCTATGTGGACGCCCTGAACATCATCCACGCCATGCACGACAAGTACGCGTACGAGCGCATCGAGATGGCCCTGCACGACTACCCGGTGCGGCGCTTTCTGGCCTGCGGCATCGCCGGGCTGTCCGTGGTCGCCGACAGCCTGTCGGCGATCAGGTACGCCATCGTGCGGCCGGTGCGCGACGAGACCGGCCTGATCGTGGACTACCGGGTGGAGGGCGACTTCCCCACCTACGGCAACGACGACGACCGGGTGGACCAGATCGCCGTCGAGCTGGTGGAGAGCTTCATGGCCAAGGTGCGCCGCTACCCGGCGTACCGGGACGCCATCCACACCCAGTCGGTGCTCACCATCACGTCCAATGTGGTCTACGGCAAGCACACCGGCAACACGCCCGACGGCCGGCGGGCCGGCGAGCCGTTCGCCCCGGGCGCCAACCCGATGAACGGCCGGGACCGGCACGGCATGGTCGCCGCGGCGCTGTCGGTCGCGAAGCTGCCGTTCGACTCCGCGCGGGACGGCATCTCGCTGACCAACACCGTCACCCCGGCCGGGCTGGGCGCCACCCGGGACGAGCGGATCACCAACCTGGTCGGCATCCTGGACGGCTACACCGACGCCGGTGGCTTCCACATGAACGTCAACGTGCTGGACCGCGCCACGCTGGAGGACGCGATGGCGCACCCGGAGCGCTACCCGCAGCTGACCGTGCGGGTGTCGGGCTACGCCGTGAACTTCGTCCGCCTCACGCCGGAGCAGCAGCGCGACGTGGTCAGCCGCACCTTCCACGAGTCGACATGACGCCGAGCACCACGGCCGCGACCCGGCCGGACTCCGCCGCCGCCTGGCGCACGGCCTCCGGCCGGGTGCACTCCTGGGACCTGTCCACCGGCGTGGACGGGCCGGGCACGCGGTTTGTCGCGTTCCTGGCCGGCTGCCCGCTGCGCTGCCTGTACTGCCACAACCCCGACACCTGGCGGCGGCGCGACGGCGCCCCGACCACCGCCGGGGAGCTGGTCAACCGGGCCGCCCGCTACGCGCGCTTCATCGGCCGCTCCGGCGGTGGGTTCACGGCCAGCGGCGGCGAGCCGCTGCTCCAGTCGCGGTTCACCGAGGCGCTGATGACAGGTGCGCGGTCGCTGGGCCTGCACACCGCCCTGGACACCTCCGGCTTCCTCGGCGCCCGGGCCACCGACACCCTGCTCGACCACACCGACCTGGTGCTGCTGGACATCAAGTCCTGGGAGCCGCAGCTGTACCGGACGCTCACCGGCGTGCCGCTGGAGCCGACGCTGGCGTTCGCCCGCCGGCTGGCCCAGCGCGGCACGGCGGTGCGGGTGCGGTTCGTGGTGGTGCCCGGGCTGACCGACGACCCGGACAACGTCGCCGGGGTCGCAGCGTTCGCCGCGGGGTTGGGCAACGTGGAGCGGGTGGACACGCTGCCCTTCCACCGGCTGGGCGCGGACAAGTACGAGCGGCTGGACACCACGTTCCCGCTCAAGGACGTGGAGCCGCCGGACAAGGCCCTGATGGACCGGGTCCGTGCCCAGTTCACCGCCGCCGGCCTGACCGTCACCTGACCGTCGCGCGGAGCCGCCGGGCCAGGATCGGGAGGCTGCGTCCGCGCTCCAGCCAGCGAGGGCGACGGGGGCGGAACGCGGCGGAGCCCGCCCCGGCGTACCGGGACGGGCTCCGCGATCGGATCGACTGAGTCGGCGCTGCGCCGATCAGTGGGGACGGGTCAGCTCGTGACCGCGCCGATGCGCACGGCGCCCCGGCCGATCGTCGCGCCCTCGGTGGTGACCACGGCCATCTCGCCGAAGAGCTGCCGGCCCTCGGCCGGCGCGCTCAGCGCCGTCACCGTCCCGGAGATCGTCGTCGAGGCGCCGTGGGCCAGCGCCACCGGGGCGCCCGTGGTGGTCACCGTGCCCAGCGCCGGGGCGTAGAACACGTCGAGGTAGTCGTACTCCGTGGTGCCCGCGGGCACCGCGTAGCCGTCGATCTCGATCGTGTACGTGCCGGCGGCCGGGTTGGCGATCGAGACCGCCTCCTCCGAGTCGCCGTCGGCGGCCTGGCCGACCTGCACGCCGTTGCGGAACACCGTCAGGTCCAGGTCCGCGGCCAGGTCGCTCACGTTGCCGATGCGCACGTCCAGGCGGCTGGCGCCGGCCGGCACCTCCACCGTGTACGTCTGCTTGGCGTGGTGGGCGATCGTCGGGCGCTTGCTGGCCGCGCTACCCAGCGGGCCGCCCTTGCCCTGCACCTCCACCGGGCCGAACGTGTTCTTCACCGTCCAGGTCACCGGGCTGGGCACGCCGGCCTGCACGCTGGGCAGCTCCACCACGGCCGGGGTCACCTGCGCGCCCTGGACCCGCGCGGTCAGGACGAACGGGTTCTCCAGGCTGGGCGAGGTACGCCGCGACTCCACCTCGATCTCCCACACGCCCGGCAGCGGGTTGGCGTACGCCCGCGACTGCGGGTTGCAGGTCTTGGCGTCGGAGAAGTTGGTGTAGCACACCAGGCTGGAGGTGCTCTCCACCGGCACGCCCCACGGGTTGATGGCGATGAACCGGGTGTGCGAGCCGGTGGCGATGCCGGACAGGTTCACCTGCAGCGCCGCCGCGCCCGCGGGCACGTTGACGAAGTACGAGGTGAACGAGTTGCGGTCCACATTGCCCTCGGCGCGGAACCGGTAGGCCGGCGCGGTGACGTCCTGCGCCGCGACGACGACCGCCGACAGCTCGAAGTCCACCACCGCCGTGGCCGGGTCGTCGACCCGCAGGATGGCACTGTGCACGCCGGCCTTCGGCTTGGCCCGCACCGTGATGGTGGCGGGCTGGTCCAGGCCGAGGGTCACCCGCGCCGGGGCGGAGAAGGTGCCGTCGTTGCCCAGCCAGCTGAGCTGGTGCACCAGGGCCCGGTCCGGCCCGCTGGTGCGGGTCAGCGTGATGTCGTACGTCTTGACCTCGTTGGCCCGGTGGCCGCCGTCGGCGGCGCCGCAGCGGTTGTACAGGCCGGTGCCGCGGTCCGGGGTGGCCAGGAAGTCCGAGATCGGCGTGCACACCGGCGCGTCGGCGACGTAGTCGCGGGTCGGCACGGTGGCCCCGCGCAGCAGGCGCCAGGCGCCCGGGGTGTTGACCATACCGTGGCCCTGGCGGTACGTCGGCTCGCCGCTGATCGGCGTGGCCGAGCTGACCAGCGCCCGGCGCAGGCCGGCGGGGGTGACCGCCTTGCCGGTGGCCCGGGCCGCCGACAGCAGCAGCGCCGCGGCGCCGGCCGCCTGCGGGGAGGACATCGAGGTGCCGTTGAACATCCCGTAGCCCGGCGGCAGCGTGTAGCCGGTCTCGACCGGCGAGCTGCCGGCCTGCCAGGTCGGGGTGGTGGAGACCGCCGAGCCCGGCGCCGTGATGTTCGGCTTCAGGCCGCCGTCCTCGCGCGGGCCGCGGGAGCTGAAGTTGAACATGGCGTTCTTGCGCCGCACGACCGAGCCGTAGTTGTAGAGCCAGGTGTCCTTGCTGATGCTGGCGCCGACGCTGACCACGTTGCTGGCCACCGACGGGTCGCCGACCGTGTTGACGCCCGGGCCGGAGTTGCCGGCCGAGATGAACAGCTGCACGCCGTAGTCGCTGATCAGCCGGTCGTACAGCCGGGCGCGGGCGTTGTTGGCGTCGTTGAGCGCGGGCAGCCCGCCGATGGAGATGTTGACCACGTCCACCTTGCGCCGGGTGACCAGCTCCACCACGCCGTCGGTCATCGCCGCCGCGGTGCAGCCGCCGCCCCAGGAGCAGGCCCGCGACGAGACGATCTTCGCGCCGGGCGCCGCGCCGTCGAAGTCGGCGTTGCCGAACATGTCGTTGGCCGCGGTGATGCCGGCCACGTGCGTGCCGTGCGCGCTCTCCACGATGCCGATGTTGACGAAGTCGGCGGTGCCGGGCAGCCCGGCCGGCGTGACGTCGACGTCCTCGCGGAACTCGACGACGAACGGGATCCGCTCCTTCACCGGGGTGGCCGGGTTGTCCACCCCGAAGTGGCCGACCTGGAACTTCTCCCGGTACGGCCGCAGCTTCGGCTCGTCGGTGAAGTCCTGGTTGCCGTTGCTGTCGACCCAGATGTCGTTGGTCACCGGGTCGTAGAGCACGCCGAACCGGTCGGTGGTGTCGCCGTCGCGGTTGACGTCGCCGCCGGGCTCGCTGGACGCGGTGATGGACTCGGCGAACCGGTTGAACTTGTAGTTGCCCGCGGGCGCGGTCCAGGTGCCGGGGATGCCGGCCACCGTGAAGGTCGGGCCGCTGACGTCGGTGAGCATCGCCCGCCAGGTGCCGTCGCCGTCGAACAGCGGGTCGGTGGCGGTGACCCAGTCGACGATCTTCCGCTCGCCGGTGGTGGTCGTCTGCAGGGCGGGGTGGTCGAGGTCCACTCCGGAGTCCAGCACGCCGATGGTGATGCCGCGGCCGTCCCAGGCCGGGTGGTCCTTCTTGAACGCCACCGCGCCGGTCTCGTGGGTGGGCATGAACGGGTTGACCGCCGGGGTGTCGGCGCCCGGCGCGGCCGGTGCCGGCTGGTTGGCCCCGTTGCGGCCCGCCCTGGCCGCGCTCTTGCCGCCCTTGGTCTCCACCGGGTCCGGCCGGCGCAGCACCTCGTCCAGGTCGATGGCGGCGATGCCGGGGATCCGGGCCGCCTTGAGCACGTTGCCGATCGGTACCCGGACCCGCAGGTAGCCGACCTCGTCGACCCGGTTGGCCACCTTGGCGCCGAGCTTGACCAGCCCGGCCGCCGCCTCGGCGGTCTTGCCCTTGTCGGTGGCCACGATCAGGTCGACGGTCGGGGCGCCCTTGGCCTCGGCCTCGGCCAGCAGCTCCAGGTCGTGGCTGCTGAGGGTCTCGGCGGGCGCCTCGTTG
>DATMJT010000053.1:0-4285 GCA_035553735.1 Pilimelia sp. | reverse complement strand
GTCCCCGCCCAGGGCCGCCCGGTGTCCGCCCCGATCGTCGCCGTGACGGTCCACCCCGGCCGGGCCCGCGTCACCCGCCGCACCGTGGCCCGCCTGGCGCCCGGCCGGCACCGACTCCACATCGGACCGTTGCCGTCGGCGCTGCGGCGGGAGTCGCTGCGGGTGCGCGGGCGCGGGGCCGCCACGGTGGTCGGTGTGGACCTGGTCACCACCGGGCGCCCGGCCGGCGACCCGGGCCTGGCGCAGCTGCGGGAGCAGCGCACCGCCCTGTGCGGGGAGCTGGCCGAGCTGGCCGACGCGGACGCGGTGGAGGCCAGCCGGGCGGACTTCTTCGGCCGGCTCGGCCGGCGGGCCGCCGACGAGTACGCCCGGGCGGTGGCCGCCGGGCACACCGACGTGGCGGTCGCGGCTGCGTTCGCCGACTCGGTCGCCGACCAGCTCACGGCGGGCCGGGCCCGGGGCCGGCAGCTGGCCCACCAGCGGGAGTTCGTGGTGGAGCGGCTGGCCGCCGTGGAGCGCCGGCTGGCGGAGGCGAGTGGGCGCCACCCGACCGAGCACCTGGTGGCGGCCGTCACCCTGACCGTCCCGGCCGACCGCGGCGGCCCCGACGGCGGGTGCCCCGACCGCGTGGGCCTCGACGGCGTGGGCCCCGACCGCGTGGGCCTCGACCGCGGCGGCCCGGACCGCGGCGGTCCCGCCGGCGCCCCCGGCGGCGGCGTGGCGCCCGGCCTCGCGGCGGCGGAGCTGGAGGTGTCGTACCTGGTGGACGGCGTCGACTGGGAGTCGACCTACGACGTGCGCCTCGACGGCGGCCGGCTGCTGCTCACCTGGTTCGCCGTGGTGACCCAGCGGACCGGCGAGGACTGGCCCGAGTGCGACCTGCGACTGTCCACCGCCCACCCGACGGCGGCCGGGGCCGTACCGGATCTCCCGCCGTGGTACCTGGAGCACGCCCGCCCCGCCGCGGTGCCGCCCTCGGCGTGGGGCCGCGGGCGGCCGCTGGCCGTGCCCGCCGCGCCGGCCGCCCCGGGCGGCGTCGCCGGGCCGGTGAGCCCAGGCGGGGCGGCCGGGTCCGGCGGCCCGGCGGCCCCCGGCGGCCCGGGCGCCGGGGACGGCCCCGTCGACGGCCACGGCATCGACGGTGCCGACGGGGCCCGGCCGGTCGGCCCGGCGGGCGCCGACGCGGAGGTCAGCGCGGTCAGCTACCGGCCGCCGCAGCCGGTCCCGGTCTCCGGCGACGGCGTGGCGCACCGGATGACGGTCGCCGTGCTCGAGCTGCCCGCGGCCGTGGACCACGTGACCGCGCCGGTGCGCGCCGAGGAGGCGCACCTGCGCGCGACCGCGGTCAACTGCGCGGCCTACCCGCTGCTGCCGGGGCCCGCGGCGGTCTTCCACGGCCCGGACTTCCTGGGCAGCACCAGCCTGCCGCTGTGGTCGGCCGGGGAGGAGATCGAGCTGGCGCTGGGCGTGGACGACCGGGTGCGGGTGGGGCGCGAGCTGGTCCGCCGGGTCGTCACCCGGGTCGCGCTCACCGGGGCCCAGCGGCGCGAGCTGGAGTACCGCACCACGGTGACCAACGACGGCCCGGCTCCGGTGGTGGTCACCGTGCTGGACCGGGCGCCGGTGGCCCGCCACGAGGGCATCACGGTGCTCACCACCCGGCTGGACCCCGAGCCCGCCGAGCGTACGGACCTCGGGCTGCTGGCCTGGCGGCTGGAGCTGCACCCCGGTGCGCGCGCCGAGATCCACCTCGGGCTGCGGGTGGAGGTCGCCCGCGGGGTCGAGCTGGCCGGCTGGCGGGAGTGACCCGGCCGGTCACCCCCGCCGACCGCGCGGCGCCGGGTCAGGGCCGCCAGGTCTCCGCCCGCTCGGTGAGCGCGCCGGGCCCGGCCGGGCCCGCCGCGTCGGGCGGTCCCGCCGGCCGCGGGCCGGGCGCGGCCGACCGGGCCGCCGCCGGGTCCACCGGCCGGTCGTAGGTCTGCTCCGGGCCGGGCACCCGGTCCTCCACCACGAAGCTGGCCCGCCGGTACGCCGGGGCGCCCGGCGTGCGCACGTAGGGCAGCACCATGAAGTCGGCGCTCAGCTGCTGTGGGGTGAGCCGGGCCAGCACGTACCCGCGCTGGTTGTTGTAGAACCGCAGGTGCGGGTTGATCTGCAGGAACGGGTGGGTCGACGGGTCGGAGTCCGCGCCGTCGCCGCCGGAGGTGATCGACGTACAGACCAGCTCCGAGCCCACCGTGCGCGACGTGGGGTCGTCGTAGTCCAGCTTCAGGTCGCTGGCCCAGTGCGCGTGCACGTCCCCGGTGAGCACCACCGGGTTGCGCACCCGGGCCTCCAGCCAGCCCCGGGTGATCCGCTCGCGGGAGGCCACGTACCCGTCCCAGGCGTCCTGGCTGGTCACCTTCAGCGGGCCGGGGTTGTTGTCCCGCTGGGCGAAGAACACCTGCTGGCCCAGGACGTCCCACCGGGCGTCGGAGCGGCGGAACCCGTCCAGCAGCCACCGCTCCTGCTCGGCGCCGGTGATGGAGCGGGCCGGGTCGGTCGCCGCCGGGCAGTCCCGGTAGCCGTCCCCGCAGCCCTGGTCGTCGCGGTACTGCCGGGTGTCGAGCATGTGGAGCGTGGCCAGCCGACCCCAGCGGATCCGCCGGTACAGCCGCAGGTCGATGCCGCGCGGCACCGAGGCCCGGCGCAGCGGCATGTTCTCGTAGTACGCCCGGAACGCGGCGGCCCGCCGGGCCAGGAAGTCCGGCTGCGGGATCTCCGGCTTCTCGGGCACCTCGTCGGCCCAGTTGTTGTCCACCTCGTGGTCGTCCCAGACCACCAGCCACGGGGCGGCCGCGTGTGCGACCTGCAGGTCCGGGTCGGCCTTGTACTGCGCGTGCCGCTGCCGGTAGTTGGCCAGCGTCACCGTCTCCGGGCCCTCGTGGTCGCGCGGGTTGCCGCCCGGAATGGTGTAGGTGTCCCGGGCGTACTCGTACTGGTAGTCGCCCAGGTGCAGGACCAGGTCCGGCTCCTGCTCGGCCAGCCGGCGGTACGCGGTGAAGTAGCCGTGCTCGTACTGCGAGCAGGAGGCGAACGCCATGGTCAGCGCGGTCCGCAGCACCCACGGCGCGGGCGCGGTGCGGGTGCGGCCCACCGGCGAGACGTGCCGCTGGGCCCGGAACCGGTAGAAGTACTCGCGGCCCGGCGCCAGGCCGGTCAGCTCCACGTGGACGCTGTGCGCCGCGGTCGGCCGCGCCACGTGGGTGCCGCGCCGCACCACGTGCCGGAACCGCTCGTCGGCGGCGACCTCCCAGGCCACCTCGACCGGGTGGTCCGGCATCCCGCCGAGGCCGTCCCCGGCGAGCGGGTCGAGCGCCAGCCGGGTCCACACCACGAAGCCGTCGGGCGCCGGGTCGCCGGAGGCGACGCCCAGGGTGAACGGGGTGCGCGGCAGCGGCCGGCGACCGGCGCCGCCGGCCGCGGCGGGGTCGGGGGGCGGCGCGGCCCACGCGCCACCCGCCAGGGCGGCGCTCAGCGGCACGGCCGCGCCCAGGGCGGCGGCGGCCAGCACGGACCGGCGGCGTACGGGGGACGGGTCGGACATCGGGCTCCTCCCGGATCCGGGTTACGGACTCCGGCAGCCTCGCGGCCGTCGGTGGCGCCGCGCCGTCCGGCCGCCCAGGGGTGCGCGAACTGCCGACGAACGTCCGGCCACCGCCGCACCGGCAAGCGTGACCAGGCGAGTTGGGCGATGCTCCGCGCGGTCGGTCATGCTGTCCGGGTGACCACTCCTCAAGATCTCGATGAGCGGTTCCGTACGGCGGTCGGCGCGCTCACCCCGGGTCCGGCCCGGCACGACCCCGCCGCGCCGGTGCGCGCCGGCACCGGCCTCACCGGTGAGCAGGCCGCCGCGCTGTTCGTCGCCCAGGTCACCAGCCGGCACCTGGATCTGGCCGCGCGTTGGCTGCGCAGCTTCGGGGAGGGCTACTACACGATCAGCTCCGCCGGCCACGAGGGCAACGCGGCCGTCGCCGCCGCGCTGCGCCCCACGGACCCCGCGCTGCTGCACTACCGCTCGGGCGCCTTCTACTGCGCCCGCGCCGGGCAGCTGCCCGAGGGGCGGGTGGACCCGGTCCGCGACGTGCTGCGCGGGGTGGTGGCCTCGGCCGCCGAGCCCATCGCCGGGGGCCGGCACAAGGTCTTCGGCAGCGCGGAGCTGAACGTCGTGCCCACCACCTCCACCATCGCCTCGCACCTGCCGCGGGCGGTGGGCGTGGGGTTCGCCATCGAGCGGTCCCGGCGG
>DATMJT010000052.1:0-3363 GCA_035553735.1 Pilimelia sp. | reverse complement strand
GACTCGGGCTGCCCGGGGCGCCCTCGCACGCGCCGAGGTCCTTCCACAGCGACGGCGTCGCGGCCGGGTTCCAGTTGGCGCCCACGTGCGCGGTGTGGGTCACCAGGGCCTGGTAGGTGCGGGAGTTGTAGGTGACCTTCGTGCCGGCGGTGTAGGTGCGGCCCTCGGCCCACGCCGGGTCGCTGCACGGCGCGTACGCCGCGGCCGACGAGGCACCGCTCGTCGCGGCCAGGGTCGGGGGCACCACCAGCCAGGCGGCGGCCACCGTGACCGCCACCGCTCCCGACACGATCATTGCTTTCCGGCGTCTCACCAGAGCCTCCATGAGTTTCGATGGGGTTACAGACTTGACCAGGGGCGGGACCTTGGCAAGTTCCAGCCGGGGGGTGCCGGGAACTCGCCAAGGCCCCTGTCCCTCAGTGAGGCATATCGCTACAGACCGTTATGGAGCGCGGTCATCAGGGTGCCGTTCGCGGTGTCGCCCGACATCTCCCAGATCATGCCGCCGAGCAGGCCCTGGCGTTTGAGCCAGGCCGTCTTCTGGCCGATCGACCAGGCGTCGTCGAACGTCCACCACTGGCCGTTGTTGCCCGTGTAGCAGTACGTCGCCACCGACTGGGTGTCGTGGTGCACGGTGCAGTTCGGCACCATGGCCAGCAGGTTGGCGTAGCCGCGGGTGCCCGCCTCCTCCTGGAACTGGCCGGGCGCCGCGCCGCTGGCCGACTGCCACTCGCCGTTGACGCCGCCGGCCGCCACGCCCTGCCAGCCCCGGCCGTAGAACGCGAAGCCGATGGTCAGCTGGCGCGGGTTGACCCCGGCGTCGGTGTAGGTCCTGACCGCCCGCTCGACGCTGAACTCGAACGGGTACGGGTCCTGCGCGTCGCGGTACAGGTTGCCCTGGTGCCCGGTGCGGTGGGGCTCCCAGGAGTTGTCGCTGCCCGCGCCGTGGAAGTCGTAGCCCTGCACGTTGGCGAAGTCCATGTAGTCGAACACGCTGTGCGTGCCGTCGTTCTTCGTGATGTCCCAACCGGCCTCGATCTTGGCCGGGTCGGCCGGGGTGAACGAGGTCAGCAGGTAGCGCCTGCCGGTGGTCGCGCCCAGCTCGTCCATCTGCTTGCGGAACTCGGCGAACAGCGCGGTGTTGTTGTCCTTGTCCTGCGGGCCCCAGTGGTTGCCGGGGTGGCCCTCGGCGCCCGGCCACTCCCAGTCCAGGTCGATGCCGTCGAAGATGCCGGCCGCGGTGCCCGGCCCGCCGGCGGCGTTGTAGACCGGCAGGTTGCCCTTGAGGTAGATGTCCACACAGGACCTGACGAACTTCTCCCGGGCGGCGGGCGTCGCGGCCGCCTTGGAGAAGTACTTGGAGTACGTCCAGCCGCCGATGGAGATCAGCACCTTGAGGTGGGGGTGCTTGGCCTTGAGCTTGCGCAGCTGGTTGAAGTTGCCGCGCAGCTTCTCCCAGCCGGTGTCGGCCACCCCGTCGACCGACTGCGCGGCGCTGAACGGCCGGCCGTAGTCCGCGTCCGCGTCGCCGGCCCCGTCGCCCTCGTTCGGGTCCTGCGGCCGACCGCTGGTGCCCTTGGTGACGCCCTGCAGGCAGGTCAGGTTGACCGGGTCGATGTTGGCGAAGGCGTAGTTGAGGTGGGTCAGCCGGGCGGCGGCCCCGGAGGTGTCCAGGTTCTTCACGAAGTACTGCCGGCCGTAGATGCCCCACTGGACGAAGTAGCCGACCTTGGCGTACTTGCCGGCGCCCACCGCGTCGTCGGTGGTCACGCTCACCGCGTTGCTGGCCGGCGAGGCGTTGTCGTAGGTGTCGCGGGCCCGGACGGTGAAGGTGTACGGCGTCAGCGGGGTGAGCCCGCCGACCGTGGCGGTGGTGGCGGTGCCCGGCACGCTGGCGGCCAGTGTCGCGCCGCGGTAGACGTCGTAGCCGGCGATGCCGCTGGGGTCGGTGACCCCGTTCCAGGCCAGCGTCACGCTCACCGAGGTCTTCGCGGTGGCGCGCAGGTTGGCCGGGGCGGGCGGGGCCGTGGTGTCGTCGGCCGGGTTGAGCGTGGTGGCCGAGACCGGGGCGCTGTCGGCGGAGACGTTGCCGCGGGTGTCCCTGGCGCGCACGGTGAAGGTGTACGCGGTGTTGGGGCTCAGCCCGGTCACGGTCGTCGAGGTGCCGGTCGCGCTGCCGGCCAGTGTCTCGCCCCGGTAGACGTCGTACGAGGCGATCGGGAAGTCGGTGGGGGTCGGCGCGGTCCAGCTCAGCGAGACGGTCTTCGTGGTGCGCCCGGTCACGGCGAGGCCCGCGGGCGCGTTCGGCGCCCGGTCCGCGCTGCCGTCGCACTTGTTGCCGTTGATCCGGCAGTTGGTGGGCTCGGCCTGGGTGCCGGTGGCGATGAACCAGAAGCTGTACGGCTCGGTGTTCCTGCCGGCCGCGACGGTGCCGTTGTAGTGCGCGTTCACCACGGTGACCCGGTTGCCGTTGCGGGTCGCCGTGCCGTGGTAGGTGTTGCCCATGGTCATGCCCGCGGGCAGGTCGAACTCCAGCGTCCAGCCGGTGACCGCGGCGCTCGTCGGGTTGGTCACGACGTACTTGGCCATGCTCCAGGAGCCGTGGCTGGTGGTGGAGAACGCCGCGGTGAGCCCGGCGGCGGCCTGGGCGGGGCTGGGCAGGGCGACGGCGAGCCCGGCGGTGAGCAGCCCGGCGGCGAGGAGGGTGACGGTACGGGCGGGGCGTCTTCGGTGGAGCACCTGGGAACCTCCAGACCCTTAGTAAAGTTTCCTAAGAGTCTCTGAGACCCACCTCACACAGTCAAGCCCGTCGATGCCACCGTCTTGTCCGGAGGCGCCCATCCGGGCGCGTCCGGAGCGTGCCGCCCTGTCCGGTACCCGGGGCCATCGGCGGCACGGCTGCCCACCGGGTTGACCGCGCGGACGCCCGACTGCCCAGTCGCCGCGGCGATCCACCGCCGGGCTGCCCAGTCGGCACCACCGGCCTCGCGCCGGCCGGGGCGGAAAAGAATCTTCCCGGCGCGGCCGGTTTCCGCCCGGCACCCGCCGGGTATCGCAGGCCGCGTGGCCGAGCTGCTGACCGTCGGGGTCGAGGAAGAGTTCCTGTTGCTGGACCCGGCGACCGGCGCGGTCGCCCCCGCGGTCGACGCGGTGCTGGCCCACGTGGCGCCGCAGCTGCGCGAGCAGGTGCAGCGCGAGTACCTGACCGGTCAGATCGAGATCGGCAGCGCTCCGGCACACGGCCTCGACACGCTCGGCCGCTCCCTGGGTGCGCTGCGGGCGGCCCTGGCCGAGGCCGCCCGCGCGGCCGGCGTCCGGCTGGTCGCGGTCGGCGCCCCGCCGCTGCCCGCCCCCACCCAGCCC
>DATMJT010000051.1:0-7720 GCA_035553735.1 Pilimelia sp. | reverse complement strand
GGCGCTGTTCGGCGCCGCCGGCGCGGCCGGCTTCGCGCTCTACGCCAAGGGGCTCAACGACGACCTGGCGCGCACCGACCCGTTCTCGGCGCTGACCGACGGGCGGCCGGCGAAGACCGTCGACGGCGCGCTGAACATCCTGCTGGTGGGCAGCGACTCGCGGGACCCGGACGCGCCGCTGGACCAGGCGAGCCAGTGGCGCGCCGACACGATCATCGTCATGCACATCCCGGCCAGCCACGACCGGGCGTACCTGGTCTCGCTGCCGCGGGACCTGTACGTGCCGATTCCGCAGGACGCGGGAGCCGGCTGCGGCGGCGAGCGCGGGAAGATCAACGCCGCCTTCGCCCGCGGCGGGCTGCCGCTCGCGGTGCGCACCGTCGAGTGCATGTCGGACGTGCGGATGGACCACGTGGTGGCCGTGGACTTCGGCGGCTTCAAGGAGGTCACCGACGCCCTCGGCGGCGTGGAGCTCTACATCGAGCGGAGCATCACGTCGATCCACAAGCCGTACCGGAAGTTCACCAAGGGCAAGAACCACCTCAACGGGGCCGAGGCGCTGGACTACGTGCGGCAGCGCAAGCAGTTCCCGGACGGCGACTTCGCCCGGATGCGCCACCAGCAGGAGTTCCTGAAGGCGCTGCTGGACAAGGCCGCCAGCGGCGGCACCCTGACCAACCCGGCGAAGCTGAACGCGTTCCTCAAGGCCACCACCAAGGCCGTCACCGTGGACCGCGACTTCTCCCTGGTCGACATGGCCCTGCAGTTCCGCAACCTGCGCAGCGAGCACCTCACCTTCCTGGTGAGCCCGCACCGCGGCAGCGACATGGTCAACGGCGAGTCGGTCGTGGTCTCCGACCGGGAGAAGG
Source organism: Pilimelia sp. (assembly GCA_035553735.1). Classification (GTDB taxonomy): domain Bacteria; phylum Actinomycetota; class Actinomycetes; order Mycobacteriales; family Micromonosporaceae; genus DATMJT01. Next base: position 6,851 of record DATMJT010000051.1, on the reverse strand, counting down.
CGCTGGCCATGTACCAGGCGATGGCCAAGGACAAGATGGCCGAGTGGGTCGCGGCGAATCCGCCACCGAAGCGCAACGGCTGACCCCGGCGCGACGGCGGCGCCCGGGGCCGGCAGGCCGGCGGGCGTCGCCGGGGTCGGCCGGGCCCCGGTAACCGGGCGATCGAGTGCAGAACGGTGCGTACGGTGGTCGCGGCGCGCGGGCCGGATCCGTACAGTGGTGTGGCTCGTGCCCCAGGCACCCCGTTCCAGCACCGGGAGACACATCGGCATGCAGGCCCAGACCCGCCGCCCGGCGACGTCGGATCCGGCCCGCCCCCGCGCGTCCACGTACCACTCGGGAGCCGCCGCGACCACCCGCCGGGATCCGGCTGCCGACGGCCGTCGCGGCGGCGCCGTGTACGGCAGGCGCGGCGGTGCGGGCGCGCCGGCGGATCCGGTGCCGGCGGCGCCCGCCGGCCGCGGGGCCGCTCCCGGCGGGCGCAGGGGAGCCGGCGGGTCGGGCCGCCCGGCCGGCGGCGGGCCGTCCGGCCGCCGCCGCACCAGGCGCGGCCTGCAGGGGCCGCTGTGGGCGCGGCTGCTCCTCATCTTCGGCGCCGTCCTGATGCTCACCAGCGGCGGGCTGATCATCGGGAGCAAGGCCCTGATCGGCCGGTACACCTCCGGTGTGGTCCAGCAGGACCTGCTCGGCGCGGCCCAAAAGAAGAGCACCGGCAGGGCGCTCACCGGTCCGATCAACCTGCTCCTGCTGGGCGTGGACGAGCGCGCCAGCAACCCGGGCAACGTCCGCTCGGACACCATCATCATCCTGCACGTGCCCGCCTCCCACGACCAGGCGTACCTGGTGTCGGTCCCGCGGGACACCTTCGTCGAGGTGCCCCCGTTCCCCCGGAGCGGCTACGGCGGCGGACACGCCAAGATCACAGACGCGTTCTTCGCCGGAGCGCAGAACGGCGCCGGCCGGGCCGGCGGCGCACAGCTGGTCGCGCTGGTGCTCAATCGACTGACCGGCATCGAGTTCAACGGCGCGGCGATCATCGACTTCGGCGGCTTCCGGCGGGTGATCGACGCGCTGGGCGGGGTGCGGATGTGCGTGGACCACCGGGTGGAGTCCATCCACATGCGGATCGTGAACGGCAAGCCGATGTACCTGGCGGAGGCGCGCAAGCACGGCGGCGGCGTCCCGGTGGTGCACGAGAAGGGCTGCCGGCGGATGGCCGGCTGGGAGGCGCTGGACTTCTCCCGGCAGCGGTACGGCCTGCCCAAGGGCGACTACGACCGCCAGCGCCACCAGCAGCAGCTCGTCAAGGCCATGGCCAAGGAGGCCACCAGCAAGGGCGTGGTCACCGACCTCGGCAAGCTGGACCGGGTGATCAAGGCGGCCGGCTCGGCGTTCGTCCTGGACACCGGCGGGGTGCCGATCGCGGACTTCATCTTCACGCTCAAGGGCGTGGCCGCCAACGACCTCGTGCTGATCCGCACCAACGGCGGGGACTTCCACTCGGCGCAGGTCGCCGGCACGTCGGCCGAGACGCTCAGCCCGGAGTCGCTGGAGATGTTCGGGGCCATGCGCAGCGGCACCCTGGGCAGCTGGCTGCTGTCGCACCCCGACTTCGTCGCCAAGGAGAAGTAGGGTCCGCGGGGCCCTACGCTGACCACGTGATGCCAGCCGAGATCCCCACCGTCGCCGCGTCCGACATCGGCCCGGACGCGTACCTGCTCGACGTCCGGGAGGACGAGGAGTGGCGCGCCGGCCACCCGCCCGGCGCCCACCACCTGCCGATGTCCGAGCTGCCGGGCCGGCTGGCCGACGTCCCGCGGGACCGCACCGTCGTGGTGGTCTGCCGCGTGGGCGCGCGCTCCGGCCAGGTGGTGGCGTACCTGCGCCAGCACGGCTGGCACAACGTGCACAACCTCGGTGGCGGCCTGCACCGCTGGGTGGCGGACGGGCAGCCGCTGGTCAGCGAGGATGGCCAGCCGGCCCGGGTGCGCTGACCGCCACCGTGACCGACCACCCCCTGGTGTTCGCGCACCGCGGCTCGTCCGCGGCGCTGCCCGAGCACACGCTGGCGGCGTACCTGCGGGCGCTGGAGGAGGGCGCGGACGGGCTGGAGTGTGACGTGCGGCTCACCCGGGACGGCCACCTGGTGTGCGTGCACGACGGCCGCCTGGAGCGCACCAGCAACGGCCGCGGCCGGGTCGGCGCCCGCACGCTGGCCGAGCTGGACGCGCTGGACTTCGGCTCGTGGCACCGCCCCGACCCGGGTGACGCCGCCAGTCCGCACGACCCCGCCAGCCCTTACGGCCCTGCCAGCCCACGCGGCCCCGCCAGTCCGCACGGCCCCGGCGACGCGGGCGACCGCGGTGCGGCGGTGGGCGACCGCGGTGCGGCGGCGGGCGACCGCGGTGCGGCGGCGGCCGGACCGGCCGCGCACGACCCCGCCCGGACCCGCCTGCTCACCCTCGACCGGTTGCTGCACACCGTCCGGGCCGCCGGGCGCGAGGTGCGCCTGCTCATCGAGACCAAGCATCCGGCGCGCCACGGCCGGCACGTCGAGCGTCGCCTGGTGGGGCTGCTGCACCGGCACGGCCTGGCCGCGCCGACACCGGCGGACCCGGTCCGGGTGACGGTGATGTCGTTCTCCCCGCTGGCCGTGCGCCGGGTCCGGATGCTGGCTCCGGCGCTGCCCACCGTGCAGCTGCTGGAGGTGCTGCCGCCCGGCCTACGCCCCGGCCGGCTGCCGTTCGGCAGCCGGATCGCCGGCCCCAGCATCGGGCTGGTGCGGGCGCGCCCGCGCCTGGTCCCGGCGCTGCGGGCCGCCGGCAACCAGGTGTACGTGTGGACGGTCAACGAGCCCCGGGACGTGGACCTCGTGATGCGGGTGGGCGTGGACGGCATCATCACCGACCGGCCCGCGGCGGTGCTGCGTCAGCTCGGCCGGACGGGATAGCCGGATCCGCCGCGGGACCGGCACACTCAGGAGCATGGCGCCCGTGCCCGACTACCACCGCCTGATCGCCGGACAGACCGCCGTCGTCGACCTGGTGAACTCGGGGTCCACCGGTCTTCCGGTGCTGGCCCGGCTGGTGGAGACCGCGCAGGCGGCGCTCGGCGCGCGGGGTGCCAGCTTCGCCGAGTACGGCCCGTCCGGGGGCCGGATCATCGCCGCGAGCGGCGCCTGCGCCTGGGCGCTGGGGCGGCCGGTCGACGCGACCCACCCGGCCGTCCGCCGCCACCTGGCCGGGCCGCGCAGCTGGGACGTGCCCGTGGACGTGTTGGAGACCGGCCTGGCCCGCCAGCTGAGCCGGCGGGGCCTGCGCCGGATGCTCGGCGCCCGCGCGGAGGTGTCCGGCCTGGTGGTCGGCAGCCTGCACGCCTACTACCCCGACGCCGAGGGCCGCGCCGGCGCGGAGGCGCACGCGGTGGTGGCCTTCGTCGCCGCCTGCGCGGGGCACCTGTACGACGGGCAGGCCGGTCTGCCCGTACACGGGCACGGGCCGATCGTGGCGGCGCTGGCCGACGGGTTGGCCGTGGTGGACGCCGAGGGCACCGTGACGCTGTGGAATCCGGCCGCCGAGCGCATCACCGGCCGGTCGGCGACGACCGCGCTCGGGCAGCCCCTGCCGTTTCCGGCGCCGCCGCCCGGTCAGGTGCTGGAGCACCGGTTGCCCGGCGGGCGCCGGCTCACGGTCACCGCGGGCGAGCTGCCCGGCGGGGTCGATGCCCGGGTGGTGACCTTCCGCGACGCCGTCGACCAGCACCGGCTCCACCACGACCGGGACCTGTTCGTGGCGGTCACCAGCCACGAGCTGCGCACCCCCGTCACCGTCATCAAGGGGTACGCCGACACGCTCGGCAACCACTGGGGGTCGCTGGACGAGCCGACCCGCCGGGAGGCGGTGCGGGTGATCGGCCAGCGGGCCGGGGAGCTCGCCAGTCTGGTCGACCGTCTGCTGTGTACCGCCAGCGGGGCGGCGCCGCTGGACGCCGGGCCGCCCGAGCCGTTCGACCTCGCGGAGGCGCTGGCCGCGGCCGTCGCCGAGCTGCCGGCGGACCTGCGCGGCCGGGTGGCGCTGGATCTCCCGGCGGACCTGCCCAAGGCCCTGGGCGACCGGGCCAGCCTGCCGACCGTGGTGACCGAGCTGGCGACCAACGCCGAGAAGTACTCGCCCGTGGGCTCCCCCGTCGAGGTAGCCGCCGGATTTGACGAGACTACGGTGTTTTATCGGATTAGCGACCGGGGAATAGGGGTACGACCGGAGCACGTGGAGCGGGCGTTTGACCGCTTCTGGCAGGCTGAGTCCGGTGACCGGCGTCGATTTCCGGGGGCCGGTCTGGGGTTGTACCTCGTCAGAAGGATCGTCGAGCGACAAAATGGATGGGTCTCGCTGCGGCCGCGCGGCGGCGGCGGTACGGTCGCGGAGGTGCGGATGCCGCGGGGGGACCTGACCATGTCCGGGGGAGCGTGAGCGTGTCGATGGCAATGGCCGAACGGGCCTGGTGCCTGGTCGTACCCCACCACGCCCGCGGTGCCCGCGTCGCCCGGCACCGGCTGGCCGCCGAGCTGTCCGACGCCGTGCCGCCGGCCCTGCTCGCCGACGCGATCAGCGTGGTGGCCGAGCTGGTCGGCAACGCCATCCTGCACGCGGCGCCGCTGCCGGGCGGCGTGGTGCGGGTGGCGTGGCGGCTGCGCGCCCACCCTTCCGACGGGGATCCGGACCCGGTGGTCGAGGTCCGGGTGACCGACGGCGGCGCGCCGCAGGTGCCCCGCAGCCGCCCCTGCGACCCGGAGGCGCTGGACGGCCGCGGCCTGGGCATCGTCGCGGCCCTGGCCACCCGGTGGGGTGTCGACCGCGACGGACTCGGCCAGAGCGTCTGGGCCGAGCTGTCCGCCGCCGCGGCCATCCGGCCGGCGTCCCCCAGCCTGGCCGGGGCGTGGTGAACACCGAGGACCGCCCGGCCGGTGTCTGACCGCCGGCCCCGACGGCGCGGTGAAGACCCGGCCCGCCCGGCCCGTCGCGCCCGTCGACACCGGCGATGCGCCTAGGCTGTCTCGCCGTGAGCGAGCGATGCGAGCGAAGCGAGGGGATCGCGTGAGCAAGCGGCGAAAGAGTCCCCGGCCCGGCGCCGGCGACCCGGGTGCGAAGCGGCAGAAGCTGCGCGACGTGTTCGTGGCCCGCCCGTTCGAGGGGCTGGTCGACGAGCCGGAGTGGGTCGCGCTGCGGGAGCTGGTGCCGGCGGCGTCCGCGCCGCTGCGGCTCGCTCCGGCCCTGGTCGAGCGCTACGGCGACCGCCCCGTGCTGCTGGCCACCGTGCTGCCGATGGCCTGGCCCGCCATGACCCGGCCCGACGGGCGGGTGTTCGTCGGGCTCCAGCGCCACGTCCAGTCCGGGGACGTCTCCCGGGACCTCGGCGTCGCGCTCGTGCGGGCGCTGGAGACCCCGCCCGGCGGAACGGTCAGCGTGCCGGCCCTGGCCACCGAGGGCCCGCGTCTGCAGGAGGTGCTGGCGGACGGGCCGCTGGAGCTGACCGTGCACGACGGCTTCGACTTCTGGTTGGACGAGGGCGCCACCGACGACCCGTCGGTCAAGGCGTCCCTGGAGCGGGCCAACAGCTCGGTCTACCCCACCGTCAAACTGGCCGCCGCGCGGGCCACGTACTGGTGCCGCGTCGGCGACCGGGCGCACGTGCGGCTGGTGCTGCCCGAGCCGGAGGACGTCGCCCTGGCCGGGCTGGCGCGGCTCGGCGCGGCGGGCCAGCTTCGGCTGGGCGAGCAGACGAAGTTCGCCGGCATGTTCCGCGCCCACGGACTGCTCGTACCGGTCTGGGACCTGCCGGTGCAGGCGCCGGCGACCGAGTGGGAGGGCCCGGTCGCACAGTTCGCCAAGCTCTACGCCGAGGCGCTGGCGAGCACGGAGCCGCTCGACGCCGCCCAGCGCCGCGCCCGCGACGGCCTGCTGGGCCGACAGCTCACCCTGCGCTGATCCGGGTCGCGGCCGGGTCGCGGCCCGGCCAGGGGTCGCGCGCGATCGGGCAGGACATGCAGCGCGGGCCACCCCGGCCGGAGCCCAGCTCGGAGCCGGCGATCCGAATCACCTCGATGCCGGCGCGTTCCAGTTGGGCGTTGGTCTCGACGTTGCGCTCGTACGCCACACACAGCCGGGGCGCCAGGGCCAGGGTGTTGTTGCCGTCGTCCCACTGCTCGCGCTCGGCCGTCACCGGATCCAGGCCGGTGGCGATCACCCGCAGCCGGTCGATCCCCATCGCCGCGGCGGCCGCGGCCAGGAACGGCTGCGGCTGCCCGACCCGCGGCTCGCCGTCGCCGCCGCGGGTGACCGGGTATGCGACCAGGGTGTCGGCCACGTTCGGGTACATCACCACCGCGTCGACGTCCACCATGGTGCACACCGTGTCCAGGTGCATCGTCGCCCGCTCCTGGGCGATCGGCACCACCAGCAGCGTCTCGGCCAGGTCCGCGGCGAAGACCCGGCGCGCCAGCCGTTCGGCCCCCGCCGGGGTGGTCCGCTCCCCCACGCCGACCGCCAGCACGCCGGGCGCGAGCAGCAGCACGTCGCCACCCTCCACATGCTCCAGCCGGGGCTCGTACGCCAGGGCCGTACCGGCGAAACGCGGATGGTGCCGGTAGACCGCGGCGGTGAGCGTGGTCTCCCGGCGCCGGGCCGGCATGGCCAGGCTGGTGACCGCGACCTGGTGCCGGATCCAGGCGGAGGAGTCCCGGGTGAACAGCAGGTTGGGCAGCGGCTCGATGACGAAGTCGTGCCGGTCCATGAGCCGGTAGACCAGGCCGCCGGAGCCGGCGCCCGGCCACGCCGGGGAGCGCAGCTCCTCGT
>DATMJT010000050.1:0-4072 GCA_035553735.1 Pilimelia sp. | reverse complement strand
CTATCCTCACCGGCCGCTGGCGCACCCTGCGCCACACCACCGCCAGCCCAAGCAAACTCGGCGACATCGTCCGCGCCGCCCTACACCTCACCCACTTCGAATACCGATACCTACCGCATCCTTGCTGAGATCACCTCACTGGGTGCCTCGGGGTTGTGGAAGTGCTCGATCCTCGTCACGGGCCTAGCCTGCCACGACGGGCTGCCAGGCAGGTTCGCCGCTTGACCACACTCGCTCGAAGCTATCGGCGTACGTCCCGAAGAGTTCTCCACCAGAGAGGCGCCGGAGGTGGAGTACGGGGGCATGGGCCGCGGGAAATCCGTAAACGTGCGTGTTCACGATCATGTCGTCATCAAAACGGTAGATTGAGTTGTACAGCGGGGTGCTGTGGTACCGGGCGTGGATGTTTTCCACGCCTCGGAGCTTTGAGTAGAAGGCCATGACGTTGCGAACCTTGCCAGCCATGGCGTCGCCGATTCCTTCCTCCGCACCGCGACGCGCCACCGCATCCTAATTCGGGTCGCCCAGCAGGATCTCGATGCGGGTTCCGGCTTCAGCCTTCGCCTTCAAGGCCGGAATGAGACGCGGCAGTTGTTCCGGCAGGAACAAGCCGGCATAGACCAGAATGCCGATCCGGTCCTGTGCTTGTTCGAGAAGCTGTTGCCAAACTTCAGTGGGGACCGCCGAGCGGCGTGGATAGATGCGTACGACTTCCGACTGGGCCACTCGCGTTACTCGCTCTGGCGGCAATGCATTGGGCCAGAGGTAGGACTCTGTCTGTTGCAGCAGTGCGGCAATCGCGTGTCGGTGTCGCGGGTACGGCGTGACCATGGCCGTTGCTGTCACTGTGGCTGTGAACCGACGCCGGCCCGATCTTGGTGAGAGGGTCTGTGCTGGTGGTGCCGGGTGGGCGCGGCAGGTTTCGAACCTGCGACCCCTCGCTTGTAAGGCGAGTGCTCTCCCACTGAGCTACGCGCCCCGGGTCCCGGTAGCTTACCCGGCGTTCAGCGCACCAGCTCACCGGCCGGCGCCGGACCGGCGGCGTGGCAGGACCCGCCACCGCACGCCGGCCACCGTCACCGGGCGACGGCCTCCTTGAGCGCCGCCCGCCACCCCTGCTGGTCGCGCGCCTCACCCGGCTGGTTCACCTCGGCGAAGCGGACCACGCCCGCGCGGTCGATCACGAACGTGCCGCGCAGTGCCGTGCCGGCGGCCTCGTTGAAGACCCCGTACCGCCGGGCAACCTCGCCGTGCGGCCAGAAGTCGGCCAGCAGCGGAAAGGCGTAACCCTGCTGGTCGGCCCACACCTTGTGGCTGAACACCGAGTCGACGCTGACGGTGAGCACCTGCACGGCGTCGTTCTGGTACGCCGGCAGCCGCTCCTGGATCTCGGCCAGCTCGCCCCGGCACACGCCGGTGAAGGCCAGCGGGTAGAAGACCAGCAGCACGACCTTCTCCCCGCGGAAGTCCGCCAGGCGTACGGGCTGGTTGTTCTGGTTCTTCAGGGTGAAGTCGGGGGCCGGCGCGCCCACCTCGATCGGCATATGTCTCCTCCCCAGGGCCGGCCCGAACGCGCGGCGGGCCGGCGGAGCCAGCCCTCGGCGCCCGCGGGCCCGCCGTCCGGCCCGCGGGCGGGGCCGCCCGGGTGCGCTACTTGCGGGTACGGGCGGCGCGGGGCAGCACCAGCCGGGCGCCGCTCCAGTCCTTGCCCGCGTTCACAGTCGACGTCTGCTGCAGCCCGGCCGTGGGCGCCGACTCGGTGATGTCGCTGGGCTCCACGTGGCCAGGCCGACCGGCCTTCGGCGTGAGCAGCCACACCACCCCGTCCGGCGCGAGCGGGCCCAGCGCGTCGATCAACGTCTCCACGAGGTCGCCGTCGCCGTCGCGCCACCACAGCAGCACGGCGTCGACCACCTCGTCGGTGTCCTCGTCGACCAGCTCCCCGCAGCGGTCGGTCAGGGCGTCGCGGAGCTCGGAGTCGACGTCGTCGTCGTACCCCATCTCCATGACCACCATCCCCGGCTCGATCCCGAACCGGTCCGCCAGGCTCCGTACGCCGTCGGCGGCCTGACCAGCGGTCGCGCTCACTGTCGAATGCCTCCTCGATGCGAGTCCGGACGCCGGTCGACGTCCGGTCCGTCGGCGCCGGCGGGCGCCGATAGCGGGTAGTCCACACACTTGTACCGCGCTGCGCAAGTGGCACACCGGGCCGACCGCAATTTACCGCCCCAACAGGGCCCGAGCACCCTGGGTGATGGAATCCTCGGCCACCAGAACGTGGTGGGCGGCCGGTCCGAGCGGCACGAAGGAGTCCACGGCGGCGATCCGCCGGGCCGCGCCCACGTACCCGGCGTCCACCAGGGCGGCGATGATCCCCTCACCGACGCCGCCGGAGCGGCGGGTCTCGTCCACGACCAGGACCCGCCCGGTGGCGGCCGACTCCCGGATCAGGTCGGCGACCGGCAGCGGGGCGAGCCAGCGCAGGTCGACCACCCGGCTGCCGACGCCCTCCTCGGCGAGCTGGGCGGCGACCCGCAGCGACATCCGCACGCCGTTGCCGAAGGTGAGGATCGTCAGGGCGTCGGCGGAGCCGACCTCGTACACCCGGGCCCGGCCGACCGGCGCGTGGCTGGCCCCCCACTCCCTCGGCGCCGGGTACGGGGCCAGCCAGCCGCCGTCGCCCTCGGTGTAGAGGTCCCGGGTGTGGTAGAGGGCGATGGGCTCCAGGAAGACGCACACGCTGCCGTCCACGGCGGCACTGGCCAGGCAGGCGCGCAGCATCGGGGCGGCGTCCTGGGCGCGGCTCGGCACGGCCAGCACCACGCCCGGGATGTCGCGCAGCACGGCGACGGAGTTGTCGTTGTGGAAGTGCCCGCCGAAGCCCTCCTGGTACGCCAGGCCGGGCAGCCGCAGCACCAGCGGGTTGCGGTACGCCCCGCGGGAGAAGAACCGCATGGTGGCGGCCTCCCCGCGCAGCTGGTCCTCGGCGTTGTGCAGGTACGCCAGGTACTGGATCTCCGGGATGGGCAGCATCCCGGCCAGCCCGGCGCCCAGCGCCAGCCCGAGGATGGATGTCTCGTCGAGCAGGGTGTCGAAGACCCGGGAGGGGCCGAACCGGTCCCGCAGCCCCTTGGTGACCCCGTACACCCCGCCCTTGACGGCGACGTCCTCGCCGAAGACGACGGCGCCGGGGTGGGTGAGCAGGCAGTCGGTCAGCGTGGCGTTGATGGTCTGGGCGAGGGTGAGCGGGCCGGCGGCCTCGGGCAGCCGCCCGCCGAAGGCGGTCACCCGGGCGTGGGCCGCGGGCCCGGCGGCCCGGCCGGCGGCCTCGGCCACCCAGCGGGCCACCCGGACCGGCCGGCGGGGGGCCAGGACACCGACCACCTCGGCGGCGTCGGCGAGCTTGGGCTCGGCGAGCACCTCCTCGGCGGCCTTGCGGATCCGCCAGCCGAGGTCGTCGTACTGGGCGACCACCTGCTCGGGCGTGGCCAGGCCCGCGTCGACGAGCAGCCGGGCGGTCGCCAGCAGCGGGTCGCGGCCCAGGTCGCGGGCGATGTCGGCGCCGGGGCGGTAGGCCACCTCGGCGTCGGCGCCGGCGTGGCCCATGAGCCGCACGACGTCCAGGTGCAGCACGGCGGGTCGGCGGTGCCGGCGTACCCACGCGGCGGCCTCGGCCGCGGCGTCGTAGGCGGCGGCCAGGTCGCAGCCGTCGGCGGCGAAGTACCGCAGGCCGGGCCGGGCGCGCAGGGTGGCAGCCACCCAGCCGTCGGGCGATCGCACGCTGATGCCCAGGCCGTTGTCCTCGCACACGAACAGCAGGGGGATCCGCAGCCCGGAGTGGTCGCACCAGCCGGCGGTGTTGAACGCCGCCGTGGCGCTGGCGTGGTTGATCGAGGCGTCGCCGAAGGAGGCGACGACGATGGCGTCCTCCGGCCAGGGGCCGGCGGGCTCACCGGCGGATCCGGCCGCTGCGCCGACCGCCGGGTCACCCCCGCCGACGCCCCCGGCCGCCGCGGCGCCGCCGCCGGCCCGGGGATCGCCGCGGAACCCGCCGCCGGGGGCGCCGCGGGCC
>DATMJT010000049.1:0-2467 GCA_035553735.1 Pilimelia sp. | reverse complement strand
GTCTACCCGGTGACCAGGGGCAGCAGCTGCCCGGTCTGCGCGTTGAGCACCGGCCGGGCGCCCAGCGGCGCGGTCAGCGTCACGGCCACCGGATGCAGCACCAGCTGCTCGGTGCACACGCCGGTGGACGGGGTGACGGAGCCACCGACCACCACCAGGTCGTCGGCCTCGTACACGAGCGGGGCCGGGTCGCCGTCGCACGCGCCGATCCCGAGCCGGTAGCCCACCCGCGCCCCGGCGACCTCGGTCAGCTCCTGGGCGTACACCAGGCCGCGCACGTGCGGCGGCTCGCCCGGCGCCGGGCTCGGCGGCGTGCCGACGGCGTCGGGTGCCACGGCCACCCGGGCGAGCGGGCCGGGCAGCCCGCGCACGGTGAACAGCCAGGCGGGGACCGTGGCCTCGCCGCGGCTGGTGCGCAGCGGCGCGGTGCCGAGCCGCACGTCGGTGACGGTCAGCACGGTGCAGCCGGGCACGTCGGTGACGGCCGCGTCGGGGCTGTCGGCACCGGCTGACCCGGTCGGCTGCGATCGGGGACTGGTCGGCGCGCAGTCGGGCGGCTCGCCGGGCCGGATCGCCCGGTACGCGTCGACGGCGCCGGTGAGCGGCACGCGCAGCGTCGCCCCGTCGGGGAACCGGACCTGCCCCGTGGCGCTCGGCAGGTCGCTCGGCAAGGTGGCGTCGAGGCGGAACCAGCCGGCGCGGATCGCCTGCCGGGCCTCGTCGCTCAGCTCACCGGCGGGCGCGACGGTCAGGCTCTGCAGCGGCACGAGGCCGCGCCGCCAGGCGTCCGGGCGCGCGGCGGCGCGCCAGGCGGCGGCGACCTCGACGGCGCGGCGCTCGAACGCGGCGGCGACCTCGCGCGGCGCCGACGCGGCGGCGTCCGGGGCCTGGCTCGATGCCGCGCTGCCGGGCGCGTCGGCGCAGGCCGCGGTCAACAGGGTCGCGGTGAGGCCCCAGAGGGCGAGTCGTCGGTGCATGCCGGTGAGACGGGGTGCGGTCCACCGGGGTTCCGCGGCGCGCGGAGAATTCCGCATTCCAGACATGTGGGGCGGCCATGCCGGAACGCGAACGGCGGCGCCACCGATCGGTGGCGCCGCCGTGACGCGGTGGAGGTGCCGGGAATCGAACCCGGGTCCTTCGCCGCCTTGCCAGGGCTTCTCCGAGCGCAGCTCGCTGTGCCTCTACTCGGCCCCACCGATCACGCGAGCGAGTCGGTGTGACGGGCCCAGCCGCTGATTGATCTCACCGCACGAGCCCCGCGACCGGGCTCGATTGGCCAGCCTTCTCACTGATGCCGGTTACTGGGCCGAAGGCGCTCCCAGACCGACAGCGCTATCGAACTGCCTCAGGCGGCGAGTTCGAACTGCGCGCGCTTCGCGTTAGCGTTGGCGCTTATTGGTTTCCGACGACGATTACCGAGACGACGTCGGCTTCCTCGGCTCGCTTCCCCTGCCGCAACGTACGAAGTCGAAACCTGTCACCCCCTGGCTGGTCGCGGTGTGCGACCGTACCAGCCTAACGCCTGGCGGCGACGAGTTCATTCCGGCGCCCCGGCGGGGACGCCGCGCACGGTCGGCCGTCGACGGCACACGCCAGGGGCCCGTCCCGGCCGTCCCCGGTGACCCGGAAGGTGAAGGCGACGGAGCCGCCCGCCGGCACGGGGTCGGCGCCGTGCGCCGGGCCGAACGTCACCGACGTGCCCGCCCGCGCGTAGCCGGCCCCGCTGACCGCGGCCAGCAGCGCGTCGGCGCCGACGGTGACCCGCACCGACCAGTCGGCGCCGGCGGCGGGGCCGGCGTTGGTCACGGTGATCTGCCCCGTGTACTCGTCGGGGCCGCGCCGCACGGTCCGGTACCCGGCCCGCCACGACGCTCCCGCGTCGCCGGGCGGCGCGGACGGGGCCGGCGGGTCGGGCGGCGAGCCGCCCGAGGGGGCCACGGCGGAGGGCCTCGGCAGGGACCCCGCCGCTGTGCCGGTGGCGGCGCCCGCGGACGGCGCCAGGCCCGAGGTCGCCGGGGCCGGCAGTGCCGCGGGGTCCACACCGCCCGGCTGCTGGCCGGCTGTCCGGGAGGCGAACGGCACGACGCCGGGGCCACGGTGCCCGCCCGCGGAGGACCCGGCACCGGCGCCGGCTACCAGGGCGGCGGCCGCGACCACGGCGGCCGTGGCGAGCGCCGCGGCGCCGACGAGCAGGAGCCCCGAACGCCGCCCGCCGGCCGCGCGTGCGGGCGGCTGCTCCGGCTGGGCGGCGTCGGGCGCGGGCCCGCCGGGCACCAGGGCTCCCGGTACGGCCCCCGCGGCCTCCGGCACGGCCGCCGCGGCGGGCGCGCCGGCCCCGGCCGCCTGCGGAGCGGCCGCCGCCTGCGCAGCGGCCCCCGCCGCCTCTGGAGCGGCCGCCGCCTGCGGAGCGGCCCCCGGCCCCGCCTCGGCCAGCCGGTCGAGCAGCGCCGGCAACCGCTCGCCGAGC
>DATMJT010000048.1:0-2365 GCA_035553735.1 Pilimelia sp. | reverse complement strand
AGAAAAGGGATGGGTCGTGAGTTGGACCGCAGGGGGACGCGGTTGCACGCTAGGTGGCGAGTTGGCTGCACATCGTGTCTGATCCGGGCGCCGCGGCCTCGCCGCCGGCCGCCTACCATCGGCGGACATGAGCGAGCGGAGCGAGCGAGTCGTGGGTGCAGTGCGGGCGCGAGTGCGCATCGCGGAGCGTAGCGGAGCGATCGCATGAGCGAGCGGAGCGAGTCCGCGGCCGGCGGGAGCCGGTCGAGCGAGTCGGGCTTCACGATCAAGCCGGTATACGAGCGCGCGGACCTGCCGACCGACCTGGACGAGCGGCTCGGCGCCCCGGGCGCCTACCCGTACACCCGCGGGGTGTACCCGACGATGTACACCAGCCGACCGTGGACCATGCGCCAGTACGCCGGCTTCGGCACCGCCGCGGAGTCCAACGCCCGGTACCGCCAGCTGCTGGCCGCCGGCACCACCGGCCTGTCGGTCGCCTTCGACCTGCCCACCCAGATGGGGTACGACTCCGACGACCCGATCGCCCACGGCGAGGTGGGCAAGGTGGGTGTGGCGATCGACTCTGTCGAGGACATGCGCCGCCTGTTCGCCGACATCCCGCTGGACCGGGTCTCGACCTCCATGACGATCAACGCTCCGGCCTCGGTGCTGCTGCTGCTCTACCAGCTGGTGGCCGAGGAGGCCGGGGTGCCCGGGGCCAAGCTCAGCGGCACGATCCAGAACGACGTGCTCAAGGAGTACATCGCCCGCGGCACGTACATCTTCCCGCCGCAGCCCTCGCTGCGCCTGGTGGCCGACACCTTCGCCTACTGCCGGGCCGAGATCCCCCGCTGGAACACCATTTCGATCTCCGGCTACCACATGGCCGAGGCCGGTGCCACGCCGGTCCAGGAGATCGCGTTCACGCTGGCCAACGCCGTCGACTACGTGCGGGCGGCGCTGGACGCCGGGCTGGCCGTGGACGACTTCGCCCCGCGGCTGTCGTTCTTCTTCGTGGCCCGCACCACGCTGCTGGAGGAGGTGGCCAAGTTCCGCGCCGCCCGGCGGATCTGGGCCCGGCTGATGCGTGAGGAGTTCGGCGCCCGGGACCCCAAGTCGTGGATGCTGCGCTTCCACACCCAGACCGCCGGCGTCCAGCTGACGGCCCAGCAGCCGGAGGTGAACCTCATCCGCGTGGCGGTACAGGGGCTGGCCGCGGTGTTCGGCGGGACCCAGTCGCTGCACACCAACAGCTTCGACGAGGCGATCGCGCTGCCCACCGAGAAGGCCGCCCGGCTGGCGCTGCGCACGCAGCAGGTGCTGGCGTACGAGACGGACCTGACGGGCACGGTGGACCCGTTCGCGGGCTCGTACGCCGTGGAGGCGATGACCGCCGAGATCGAGGCTGCGGCGGTCGCGCTGATGGAACGGGTGTTCGCGCACGGCTCCGCGGTGGCGGCGATCGAGCGCGGGTTCCAGAAGCAGGAGATCGAGGCGGCGGCGTACCGGGTGGCCCAGGAGATCGACTCGGGGGAGCGGGTGGTGGTCGGGGTCAACCGGTTCGCCATGGACGCCGAGGAGCCGTACGAGCCGCTGCGGGTGAATCCGGCGATCGAGGCCGAGCAGGCGGCGCGGCTGGCCGCGCTGCGCGCCGACCGTGACGCCGCCGCGGTCGATGCGGCGCTCGCCGCCGTGCGCAAGGCGGCCGAGGGCACCGACAACGTGTTGTATCCGATGCGGGAGGCCCTGCGGGCGCGGGCCACCGTCGGCGAGGTCTGCCACGCCCTGCGGGAGGTCTGGGGCCGTTACCGCCCGGTCGAGCGGTTCTAGCGGGCTGCGGAGGCGATTGCCTCGGCGCCGAGCGGGTATGACCGAGGGGTCGCGCGGTGGCGACAGTGACGGGAACCCGACTCAGCCGGCCGGGACGGACCCGCTGTCCGCCCGGGCGGGCGGGAGTGTGTCACCGTGGTCTCTCGTGCCACCTCCCATCGGCTGCGATCGTCGGCGGCTAATGCCTGCGGCGACCCCTGGGCCATGAGTAAATTCGAGTAGTTGGCCCTGGTTTGTCGAGCGAGAACGTGACGAAATCGTTCGTCACCCGTTGTAGGAGGAGTGGGGCGAGTGTCCGCGATCGACAATGCCGCAGACTCTGTCCCACAGCGTGCGGAACGCTCCTACCAGGGGCTTCGTAACGCTGTGCGACCCGAGCACTACCGCAGCGAGGTTGCGCAGCGTCACCGATTCCGGTCTAGGCTGTCGGATGCCCGCGACAATTCGCCGTACCGCGGCGATCTTTCGGCCAGCCGGCCCGTGGACGAACCGCCCCACCCTGACCGCGACCAGCGCCGCGGTCTCGAACTCCTGATGGGAGAGCTCGGGGTGG
>DATMJT010000047.1:0-3972 GCA_035553735.1 Pilimelia sp. | reverse complement strand
GCCGGGCCGGGGGGCGGGGCATCATGGGGCCATGGCCGCTGACCACCCGCCGGTCCCGCCGGACTGGCGCGCTGACCTGCGCACGCTCGCCGCCGCCGAGACGGTCGCCTTCGGACCGGTCGGGTTCGCGGCCGCCACGCTGCCGGAGACGGCGGCCTACGCGCGTCTGTCGGATCTCCTCGGTGCCCGCGACGCCGCCCGCGACGAGTTGGGCACCGAGCTGCGCCGGCTGCTGCGTGAGGCCAGCCCGGCGGGCCGGGTGTACGCGGCGGAGCTGCTCGCCCGGCTGGAGCCCGCGGCGGCGTCCGACGCCTGGCGGGCGCTGGCCGACGACGACGCGGCGGTCACCACGTTCAGCGGATGTGTGATGGACACCACGACGCTGCGGGCGTACGCGGCCGGGCGCCGGTGACACCGGGCCGGTGTGTCGGAGGCCGGGGGTCGCGCGAGGTGGCGCGGGCCCGCTAGCGTGATCGGCGACTCCAGGGAGGCGAATGTGTCCAATCCGGTGACCCCGGGCACGCCGGGACGGGTCGTGCCGAGCACCGTCAGGTTTTCCAGCTACCTGCTGTATGCCGCCGCAGCGGCGCAGCTGATCGGCGCCGTGGTGGCCCTGAGCACCGCCGGCACCTACCGCGAGGTGGTCGAGGAGCAGTTCGCCGGCGTCGACGGCGGCGAGGCCATCGCCGGGGTGACGGCCGCGAGCGCCATCGTGGGTGCGGTGGTCGGCCTGTTGCTGGGCGCGGGCTTCGTCGTGTTGGCGATCTTCAACAGCCGCGGCAAGAACGCGTCCCGCATCACCACGTGGGCGGTCGGCGGGCTCAGCATCTGCTGCGGCGGAATCAACCTGGTGAGCGTGCTGACCGGGGGCACCCTGGGGATGAACACGTCCGCCCCCGGGCAGCCCTCGCCCGAGCAGCTGAGTGCGGCGCTGGAGGCCGCGCTGCCGGGCTGGTACTTCCCGGTGCTCGTCGCCGCGACCCTGCTCGGTCTGCTGTCGCTGATCGGCGCGGTGATCCTGCTGGCGCTGCCGCCCTCCAACGAGTTCTTCCGCAAGCCGCCGCCGGCCTGGGAGCCGCCGGCACCGGGCTACCAGCCGTACCAGGGCTAGGCCGGCCCGCGGCGGTGGGCGCGGGGGCGCGGCCGTACTCCCGGGCGCTGGTGACCGGCGCCTCCTCCGGCATCGGCGCCGCGTTCGCCCGGCAGCTCGCGGCCCGGGGCACCGCACTGGTGCTGGTGGCCCGGGCCGCGGCCCGGCTGTCGGCGGCGGCGGCGGAGCTGGCGTCCCGGTACGGGGTCGAGGCCACCGCACTGGCGGCCGACCTGTCCACCGAGGCGGGCACTGCCGCGGTGGCGGAGCGGCTGGGGCGGTCCGGGGATCCGGTGGACCTATTGATCAACAACGCTGGCCTGGGGCTCACGACCCCGTTTCCGGAGTCGACGCCCGACGATGAGGAGTATCTCCTCCGGGTGAACGTCCACGCCGTCCTCCGGCTGACCCATGCCGCACTGCCGGGAATGATCGCGCGTGGGCGGGGGGCGGTGATAAATGTCTCCTCGGTGGCGGGATTCACGGCGTTGCCGGGTTCCACATATCCCGCAAGTAAAGCCTGGGTTATCAATTTCAGCGAGTCGGTTGACCAATCGGTGCGTCGACACGGCGTACGGGTCGTTGCGCTTTGCCCCGGCTACACCCGAACCGAGTTTCATCAACGAGCGCGCATAGATGTGTCCCGCACACCGAATTGGTGGTGGCTGGACGCCGACGACGTGGTGCGGCACGGGCTGCGTGACCTCGCCCGGGGGCGCCCGGTGAGCGTTCCGGGGTGGCGGTACCGCGCCCTGGTGGCGGTGGTGCGGCACGCCCCACGGGGGCTGCTGCGGACGCTGGCCCCGCGGGCCCGGGGGCGGGTGCGGCGCGACGCCGCCTGACCAAAGTGTCGGGTTTCTGATGCTGTGAGTGTCGGTTACCCCACCCTTGGTGACTGGATCAGGGGGCTGTCTGCCGACCGCGTGCGCGTGCTGAGTACCCTCGACGCCATGGGCGATCGTGACGACCTGCGTAAATTCATTGCCGAGCTGGCCGTGGTGCACGGCCGGGTGGTGCTGTCGTCGGGCCGGGAGGCGGACTGGTACGTCGACCTGCGCAGGGTGTCACTGCACCACGCCGCCGCGCCACTCATCGGACGGGTGATGCTGGAGCTGACGGCCGACTGGGATTATGAGGCCGTAGGTGGTCTCACTCTGGGTGCCGATCCGGTGGCGGCGGCCATGTTGCACGCGGCCGCGGCGCGCGGTGGTGTCCGTCATCTCGACGCATTCGTGGTCCGCAAGTCAGAGAAGGTGCATGGGCTGCAGCGAAGAATCGAGGGACCCGACGTGGCCGGACGCCGGGTGCTTGCGGTCGAGGACACCTCGACGACGGGGGAGAGCGTACTAACGGCAGTGGAGGCATTGCGGCAGGCCGGAGCCGTGGTAGTGGGGGTTGCGGTTATTGTCGACCGGGGGGCTGGAGAGGCGGTACGGGCCGTGGGGCTGCCCTACCGTTCGGCCTATTCGCTAGCTGACCTCGGCCTAGTGGGCTGAAAATGCTGCCGGTTCGGACCTGCTCATATGCAGGCAGGTCGATGCTGTAAGTGGAAGGATGGAGTTCGTGGGAACTGCGTTGGCCGAAATGACCATGCCTCAGATCTCGCCGCTCGCCGGCGAGCCGATCGAGCGAGCCGATGCCGAGCGGCTCGCGGGAGTACTCAAGGCGCTCGCTGACCCGGCCCGGCTCAGGCTGCTCAGCCTGATCCAGTCGGCGCCGGACGGGGAGGCGTGCGTCTGCGACCTCACCGCCCCGCTCGGGCTGTCGCAACCGACCGTCAGCCACCACCTGCGCATCCTCACGGAGGCGGGGCTGCTGGAGCGGGAGAAGCGCGGCGTGTGGGCGTACTACCGCCTGGTGCCGACCGCGATCGCCACGATCGCGGACCTGCTCACCCCGCCGCGCAAGCGGGCCACCAAGCGGGCCCGCTGACGGCTCGGGGCTGCGGTCCCGACCGACCGACGGGGGTCGGGCGGTCCAGGATCGACGCCGACCGACCGCCTCGCGCGGTCGGGTGGCTCAGGCGTGCCTGTGGGGGGTGCGGTCGAGCCTTGGGGGCAGCGCGGTGGTACCCGGGCCGTTGGGTGGCGGCCGGGTGGGGGTCCGCGTGAACTACGTACGGGGTGACCTGCGAGACCAGCTGACCCACGTCGGACACGACGTGGTGCTGGCCGGTCTCGTGGTCGGTTCCGGGGGCAACCTCTCCGCCCGGGCGGCGGACGGCGACACCTGCTGGGTGACGGCGGCCGGGACCTGGCTGGACCGGTTGGCGCGCGCGTCGTTCGTACGGGTGCGGATCGCCGACGGTGCGGTGCTGGATCCGGCCTCGGGCGCGGCCCTCCGTGCGGGGACGGAGCCGGGCCGCACCCGGCCGAGCAGCGAGGTCGCCCTGCACCTGGCGACCTACCGCGCCCGACCGGACGTCAACGCGGTGCTGCACCTGCATCCGCAGGCGCTGCTGCTGCTCGACGCGCTCGGCGAGCGGGTACGCCTGGTGACCACCGACCACGACCACTACGTGCGCACGGTGGCCCGGACGCCGTACCGACCGCCGGGCGGCGCGGCACTCGCCGCCGAGGCGGCGTCCGCGGCCGCCGCCGGGGCGGACTGCGTGCTGCTGGCCCGGCACGGCTGCTCGGTGCTGGGCGAGTCGGTGGAGCTCGCCCACAAGCGGGTCCGCAACCTCGCCGAGGCGGCCGAGCTGACGTACCGGGCCCTGGTGCTCGGCCGCGCCCACGAGCTGCCGGAGTTCGACGCCGCGACCCGGCC
Organism: Pilimelia sp.; assembly: GCA_035553735.1. Lineage (GTDB taxonomy): Bacteria > Actinomycetota > Actinomycetes > Mycobacteriales > Micromonosporaceae > DATMJT01. The sequence goes on along the minus strand of DATMJT010000047.1, from coordinate 113 downwards.
GGAGTCGGTCTGAGAAGCCGCGGCGCGGCAGCGCCCGCCGAGGCCCACGAAGCCGGCCGCCGGGTCTGGTCGCCGCCAGCCGGCCGCCGGGTCTAGTCGCGGCCGCGGCCGGC
>DATMJT010000046.1:0-8501 GCA_035553735.1 Pilimelia sp. | reverse complement strand
CGGGCCGCACCCGGCCACCCGCGGCCCGCACCAGCTCGAAGGCGCCCGCAGTACGCGGACGTGCTGGTGGACGGCTGGACCTGACGTCGCCCAGGCCACGCCGGCGGTCAGCCGGCGCGGTCAGCCGGCGCGGTCAGCCCGCCCGGTCAGCCGGCGGGTCAGCCGGCGCGGTCAGGCGGCGCCGCGGACGAGCAGCTCGGCGGCGGCCTGGGCGTTCGCCCTGGTGGCGCCGTAGGTGGCCAGGTGCACCTGCCCGGTGGCCGCCGGTACGCCCATCTCGACGACCACCGCGTCGGGTCGGGCGGACCGCAGGTGCGCCAGCGCCCGGGCCATCCAGGGGTGCCGGTGCACGTCCCGGACGACCACGACCAGCGGCCGACCGTCGGCCGGACGCAGCGCGGCGGCGTCGAGGGCGGCGCTGTCCAGGGCGGCGTGGTCCCGTCCGGCACCGTCGGCGGCGGCCGAATGCGGCGCGCTGCCGTTGCCGCCGCGCGGGGTCAGGTCGGCGGCGTCCAGCCGGACCGTGGTGGTGCCCGGCAGCAGACCGGCCAGCGGCTCGCCGAGGCCCCACGGGGTCTCGGCGCCGATCGCGATGTTGCGGGCCGGGGCGAACTCGACCACGTGCGCAGCCGTGGTCAGCGGCAGCAGCGGTACCGAGGCGGCGACGACCCGCACGGCGCGGCGGGCGGCCGCCAGGCCGACCGGGGACAACGCGCCGTCGGAGTGCCCGTTGTGCCCCGGGCCGTGGTGACCGTTGCGGCCGGCGCGCATCTGCGCGGTCCAGCCCGCCATCTGTTCCACCCGCTTGGCGGCCTCCACGAGCCGCTCCTCGGGCAGCACCCCGGCGACGACCGCGTCCACGATGGCGGCCCGCAGTCGGTGGGCGGTGGCCTCGTCGGCGTGGTCGCCGCCCACGCAGATCGCGTCCGCCCCCGCCGCCAGCGCGCAGACGGTGGCCGACTCCAGCCCGTAGCGCGCCGACACCGCGCGCATCTCGATCCCGTCGGTCACCACCACACCCTGGTAGCCCAGCTCGTTGCGCAGCAGGTCGGTCAGGATGTTGCGGCTCAGGGTCGCCGGGGTGTCGGCGTCGTACGCCGGCACGATCAGGTGTCCGGTCATGATGGACAGCACCCCGGCGTCGATCGCTGCCTGGAACGGCAGCAGCTCGCAGGCCGCCAGCTCCTCGCGGCTGGCGGTGATCTGTGGAACATCCTCGTGGGAGTCCACACTGGTGTTGCCGTGCCCCGGGAAGTGCTTGGCGCAGGCCGCCACGCCGGCGCTCTGCAGCCCGCGCACCCAGGCGGCGGTGTGCCGGGCGACCAGGTGCGGGTCGGCGCCGAAGGACCGGACCCCGATCACCGGGTTGTCCGGGTTGGAGTTCACGTCGGCGTCCGGCGCGTAGTTCAGGGTGATCCCGGCCGCGGCCAGCTCGTGGCCGAGGTCGCGGGCCACCTCCGCGGTGACGACCGGGTCGTCGATCATGCCCAGCGCCAGGTTTCCCGGGCGGGAGCTGCCCCGCGACGACTCCATCCGGGTGACGTCGCCCGCCTCCTCGTCGATCGCGACGATCACGTCGGGCTGCTCGGCGCGCAGCGCGGCGGTGAGCGCGGCGACCTGCGCGGGGTTGACGATGTTGCGTGCGAACAGCGCGACGCCGCCCAGACCCTCGCCGAGCCAGCGGCGGATCCAGTCGGGCGGCGTGGTGCCCTCGAAGCCTGGCTGCAACACCGCTCCGGCAAGCCGGAGCAGCTGACGGCGCCCGTCGGTCATGGACCCGGTACCTCCGCGTGGTCAGGAGCAACCGCCGTCGGAGAGTGCCCTCTACCGACGACCAATCTTCCGTTGGTGTGCCGCGGCGGCGCGGCGGGACAGATGCCATGGTCACACCGGTCCGGGTAATAGTCAATAAACCTTTCTATTTAGCGCACGGTGCCGGACGGTCGAGCTGCTTGTTCAAGCACGACAGAGTTAGCGAGATTTGTCGATGCCATACCACGGGCTGGCAGCCGGTCGGCGGACCTGGCACAGTGCGGGGGTGGAGTCTCTGCTATGGGCCGCGGACGCGCGGAGCTGGTCGGACATCCCGGTGGTCCGGCTGCTCGGGGTGGTGCTCGGCACGCTGCTGCTGATCGCGGCGATCCGGGGGATGTTCGGTGGACGCGGGCGCCGTTAGGGTGAGCTCGCCGACACGCGCGGTCAGGTAGCGTGACGGGCAACACACCCTCACCACCACCGAGGCCGCCGCAGTGGATTTCGACCGCACCGCTCACACCCTCGCCACCGGCCTCGCCCGGGTGGCGGTCGCCGCGCACGCCGCCGGTGACGCGCTCCCCGCGGGCCTCGAGCGCACCGTCGCCCAGCAGCAGGTGCTGCTGCTGCTCAGTCGTCGCCGGGACGTCTACCCCCTGACCGAGCTGTCCGCCGACCTGGGCATGACCGCGCAGGCCACCCTGTCGGCGATCACCACCCTGGCGCGCGAGGGGCTGGTCACGGTGAGCCCCTCACCGTCGTACGCCCCGCACGACGTTCGGGTGGTGCTCACCGTGCAGGGCCGCCGGCAGGCGCCGGAGCTGCTGAACTGGGCCGCCGACCTGCTGGCCGAACTGCACCAGCTGGACGACGGGGGGCAGCGCCGGCTGCTCGACGTGGTGACCACCCACATCCGGCAGCTGCAGCGCGGCGGCCACATCCCGGTCACCAAGATGTGCGTGACGTGCCGGTTCTTCGACGGGTACGCGTACCCGGGCAGCGTGACCCCCCACCACTGCTGGCTGGTGGACGGCGCTTTCGGGCACCTCCAGCTCCGGCTGCGCTGCCCCGACGCCGAGCCCGCGGACCGCGCCGACGCCGACGGTCCGAATTCGGTGACCGCGCCGGCCGGGGCGAACCGGCCCGAACACCCCGACGGGTACCCGCCCGCGCCGGCCGGGGCGTACCGGCCCGACGGACGTCCGGCGGCCCAGGCCAGTCCGTACCCGCCCGAACCGGGCCGCTGGTCGGGCGGTCCGCCGGAGGCACCCGCGGGTTGACCGGCGCCGGTGGCGTCGCTCCGCGGGCGTTTGTCGGCGCGGCGCCGGGGGTAACCCGCGGAGGCCATGGGACTCGCCCTCGCCTCCCCACGCCTGCGCCGCGCCGCCCGGCACCACTTCGGCTGGCGGCGCCTGCGCCCCGGCCAGCTGGCCGCCATGCGCGCCGTGCTCAAGGGCCGCGACGCGCTCGTCGTGCTGCCCACCGGTGCCGGCAAGTCGGCGGTCTACCAGGTGCCGGCGACGCTGCTGCCGGGCCCCACCGTGGTGGTCTCCCCGCTGCTGGCCCTGCAGCAGGACCAGCTGGGCGCGCTCAACGACCGCGCCACGCCGGCGCTGCGCGCGGTGCGGATCAGCTCCGCCGAGACCCCGGCCCAGCACGAGGAGGCCCTGGCCAACCTGGCCGCCGGCCGGGCGCGCTTCCTGTTCATCACGCCCGAGCAGCTCAGCGCGCCGCAGCGCCAGGAGCAGCTGCGTGAGCTGCGGCCCGCGCTGGTCGCCGTGGACGAGGCGCACTGCATCTCCGCCTGGGGTCATGACTTCCGCCCCGACTACCTGGCCCTCGGCCAGCTGATCCGGGGCATCGGTCGGCCGCCCGTCGTGGCGTTGACCGCCACCGCCTCCCCGCCGGTCCGCGAGGACATCGTCGGCCGGCTGGGGTTGCGGGACCCGCGGGTGGTGGTGTCCGGCCTGGACCGACCGAACCTCTTCCTCGAGGTGGCCAACTGTCCCACCGAGGAGTACCGCTGGCGGCGGCTGATCGCCCTCCTGGACTCCGGGGAGGGCCCCGGTATCGCCTACGTACCGACCCGTCGGGCCGCCGAGGAGCTGGCCGAGCGGCTCACCGACGCGGGTTACCCGGCCGCGGCGTACCACGGCGGAATGGCGGCCGGGATCCGCCATGCGCGGCACGAGGACTTCCTCGCCGACCGGGTGCCCATCATGGTCGCCACCTCGGCCTTCGGCATGGGCATCGACAAGCCCAACATCCGGTGGGTGGCCCATGTCGCGCTGCCGGACTCGCCCGACAGCTACCTGCAGGAGATCGGCCGGGCCGGGCGGGACGGCGAGCCGGCCCGCGCGCTGCTGCTGTGGCGGGCCGAGGACGTGGGGCTGCGGCGCTTCTTCACCGGCGGTCCGCCGGAGGTCGCCGACCTGACCGCGCTGGCCGCGGTGCTGCGGGAGGAGCCGCGCACCCGGGCGGCGCTGCGTGAGCGCACCGGCCTGGGCGCCCGCAAGCTCGGCACCCTGCTGGCGCTGCTGGAGCAGGTGGGAGCGGCGACCACCCGCGCCGACCGCACCGTGACCGCACCCCGGCACGCCCCGGCGCCGGAGGACGCGGCCGAGGCGGCCGTTGCGGAGGCGGAGCGGCAACAGGCCGTGCAGCGCTCGCGCACCGACATGATGCGCGCGTACGCGGAGACCACGCGCTGCCGGGGGCAGACGTTGCTGGCGTACTTCGGCGAGCACCTGCCCCGGCCCTGCCGGCACTGCGACGCCTGCGCGGAGGGCGCGAACGTCCCCGCGCGCGCCGACCGCGGCCCGTTCCCGGTGCACAGCACGGTGCGGCACGCCGAGTGGGGGTCGGGTCTGGTGCTGGGTTACGAGGCCGACAAGATGACGGTGCTGTTCGACGACGTGGGGTACAAGACGCTCTCGGTGCCCGTGGTGCAGGAGCAGGGGCTGCTGGCCGTCGAGTCGGGCTGACCCCGTTGATCTACTGTGTACGGTGCTGTGAGCAGGAGGGAGTGTGGCGGTGACGGACCCGACGTACACGCGGTGGGGGTTCTCCGATGCGGAGTGGGGCCTGCTGGTGGGCCTGCCGCAGGCGGTGCTCACGGCCGCGGGCGCCGCCGAGATCGACGGCGCGCGGGCCAGTCGGGCGGAGAACGCGGCCGGTCTGGAGACGATCTCGCGCGGCCGCGAGTCGGCGGACCCGCTGGTCGCCGCCGTCGCCGAGGAGCTGGTGTCCCGGGTCGGCGACCCGGAGGCGGGCGAGGAGCTGCCGGTGCGCACGCCGCGGGACCCGGCCGTCACGATCGCCGAGGCGATCGAGCGGGCGCAGTCCGCCGCGCACCTGCTGGCCCACCGGGTGGACGAGGGCAGCTCGGGAGCGTACAAGCACTGGCTGGTGGAGATCGCCGAGCAGGTGGTCGGCGCGGCCGCCAGCGGCGGGGTGCTGGGCCTCGGCGGGGACCAGGTGACCGAGTCCGAGCGCCGGTTCCGCGACCGCCTGGCCACCGCCCTGCAGGGCTGAGGGGCGCGCGGCGACGCCGCGGTCCGCCACGGTCGGCGACCCGGCCACGGTCCGGCGAGGACCGGGGTCGGGCGAGGGCCCGGGTCGGGCGGATCGGTCAGCCGCCGGTCAGCGCGCCGCGACCGCACCGCGGTCGGCCGCCGCGCGGGTGGCGTCCGCGACCGCGGCGAGCACCTCGTCGACGGACACCGACAGCAGCGCCGGGTGCGGCGCCGTCGGGCCCGCAACGGCCGCGTCGCCGACGCCGGCGCCGTGCCAGATGGCGCGGTGCCACGGCCGGTCCGCCGGCGGCCCCCACAGCGCGGGCGAGATGCCCGCGAACAGCGTCACGGACGGGGTACCGTAGCCGGTCGCCAGGTGCGCCACGCCGGTGTCCCCGCTGACCACCAGCCGGGCCCGGGCCACCAGCGCGGCGAGCCCGCCGACGTCGGTGCGTCCGGCCAGCACGGCGGCCTCGGGCAGCCCGGCCAGCCGCGCCACCCGCTGCGCCAGCGGCCGCTCCCCCGCCGAGCCGGTGACCACGACCCGGTGCCCGGCGCCAGCCAGCGCGCGACCCACGGCGGCGAAACGCTCCGGGGGCCAGCGGCGCTGCGGCGCCTTGGCGCCGGGGTGCAGCACCGTCACCCCGGCCGGGCCGCCGCCCGGCGGCGGGCGCAGGGCCAGGTCGCCCGGGTCGGCCGCGATGCCGTAGTGGGCCAGCAGCCGGCACCACCGGTGCACCTCGTGCTCGTCGGCCCGCCACGCCGGCCCGTCGAGGTGCCCGGCCGGGGCGCTGGCGAAGGCCAGCAACCGGCCCGGCGCGGCCGCGGCCAGCAGCCGGTGCGACTGCGGGCCGCGGCCGTGCAGGTTGACCGCGATTCGGGGCGCACGGCCGGGCAGCCGCCGCACCCCCAGGCCGGGCACGGGCAGCAGGCGGTCCACCCCGCCGACCAGCCGGACCAGCGGGGCGAGCCAGGCGGGGGCGGCCAGGGCGAGGACCTCGCCGGGGTACGCGGCGCGCAGCCCCCGCAGAGCCGGCACGGCGGTGGCGAGGTCCCCGACACCCAGCGCGCGCAGCACCAGGATCACGGGTACGACGACTCCTGGTCGGCGCACACCACCATCTCGCGCACGGCGCAGCCGGGCGGCTGGCTGAGCGCGAACAGCACGGCCTCGGCCACGTGGGCCGGGTCGTTGAGGATCGCGTCGGGGCCGGGCGCGTACTGCGGGTCGCGGCCGTCGAAGAACCGGGTGCGCATCCCGCCGGGCACCAGCAGGGTCACGCCCACGGTGCCGGCCAGCTCGGCGGCCAGCGCGCGGGTGAACCCCACGACGCCGAACTTCGCCGCGCAGTACGCCGTGGCGTCGCTGACCGCCTTGACGCCCAGCGTCGAGGCCACGGTCACCACATGGCCGCGCCGGCGCTCCAGCCAGGGCAGGGCCGCCCGGATGACCGCCGCCGTGGCGAGCAGGTCCACGGCCACCACCCGCTCCCAGTCGGCGCCCGGCACGTCGGCCAGCCGACCGGGGATGTCCATGCCCGCCGCGGTGACCACGCCGTCGAACCCGCCGGCCTGCTCGGCCAGCCGGCGGGTGGCCTCCTCCGCCGCCCGGGTGTCGGCCAGGTCGCACCGCAGGTGGGGCACGCCGTCGGCCGGCGGGGCCAGATCCAACACGTACGGCTGGCCCCCGGCCTTGGCCACGGCCGTCACCACCGCGGCGCCCAGCCCGCTGGATCCACCGGTCACCAGCACGGTACCCGTCATCTACGACGCTCCTTCTACTGTGTGCCGCGGCCCACTGCGGGCCGCGGCGATCATGCCGGTCGTGGACCGGCCGTCCAGGTAGGGCACCACCACGGTCTGCCCGCCCCAGCGGGCCACCAGCGCGGCCTCGGGCAGGTCGGGCCCGTCGTGGGTGCCGGTGGAGTAGTCCCCGCCCTTGACCCACACGTCCGGGCGCAGCCAGGACAGCACCGCGTCCGGGGTCGGCTCGTCGAAGACCACCACGGCGTCGACGCAGCCGAGGGCGGCCAGCAGCCGGCGGCGGTCCTCCTGCGGCACCACCGGCCGGTCCGGGCCCTTGAGCCGGCGCACGCTGGCGTCGGAGTTGAGGCACACCACCAGGCAGTCCCCGAGCCGCCGGGCCGCCTCCAGGGTGGCCACGTGCCCGGCGTGCAGCAGGTCGAAGCAGCCGCCGCTGGCCACCACGGTGCCGCCGCGGGCCCGCACGTCGGCGAGCAGGGCCGCGACGTCGGCGGGCCAGTCGGCCCGGTCGGGCCCGGAGCCGGCCGGGTGGCCCGGGCCCGGCGCGATCCCGATCGACCGGGAGCCGGCCGCACCGGCCCCGGCGAGCGCCGCGTCGGCCGCGCCGGAGCGCGGGCCCCGCGGGCGGACGGGATCGGCGTGCGGGAGGCGCGCCGCGGTGGCGGCCGGTCGGCCCGCGACGGGCTCTGCCCCGGCGCGCCGGAGCGAGTCGGCGATCCGAGCGGCCAGGCCGTCGACGGCGCCGCCGGCCACGTACCCGGCGGCCGCGGCCACCGCCTCCTGCACCGCCTCGGAGACCAGCGCCCCGTCGGCCAGCGCGGCCGCCGCCGCCGAGGCGAACCGGTCCCCGGCCCCGCAGGTGTCGCCCTGCGCCCGGGTCGGCACCGGCACGACCAGCGGCGTGGGGCCGGCGTGGCTGAGCAGCGCCCCGTCGCCGCCCATGGTGACCGCCACGGCCCCCACCCGCCACCGGCGGCGCAGCTCGTCGGCGCAGCGGGCCGTGCCGGCCAGCCGGGCGCCGCCGCCCATGCCGGTGAGGGTGCGCACCTCGGACTCGTTCGGCGTGACCAGCCGGGTACCGGGCACCGCCGCCGGCCCACGCGGGTGCGGATCCCACACCACGGGGACGGCGGTACGCGACAGCGCCTCGCGGACCGCGCTCTGCCGGGCCACCCCCCGGCCGTAGTCGCTGACCAGCACGGCGTCGGCAGCGGCCAGCGCCGCCAGGGCCGCCGCCGACGGCGCACCCGGCTCCGCGCCGTCGGTGCCGCCCCGGTCCAGGCGCAGCAGGACGTGCCCGCCCGCGCGCAGCCGGATCTTCTCGGCCGTGGCGCCGGCACAGGGCAGCGCGTACACGGTGACCCCGGCCGCGGCCAGCAGGCGGGCCAGCCGGGCACCGCCGGCATCGTCGGCCAGCGCGGTGACCAGCGCGACGTCGTAGCCGTCGGCGGCGGCCAGTAGCGCGGCCAG
>DATMJT010000045.1:0-9539 GCA_035553735.1 Pilimelia sp. | reverse complement strand
GCGGCCAACCAGCGCACCGGCACCGCCCGGTCCCAGTCCTTCCCGGGGGCGTCCCGGGGCTACGTGGTGACCGGGGTGGGCGGCAGCACGGCCAACATGCTGCGCTTCGCCGTCGTGGTGCCGGCCACGGCGGAGTACGCGGTCGCGGTGTACTACGTCGCCGAGGGCGGCCACCCGCTGGTGATCGGGGTCAACGGCGCGGCGGGTACGGCGTACGCGTTCGCCGACACCGCGGGCGCCGTCGGACGGCACACCGTGCGGCTGCGCCTGCGCGCCGGGGTCAACACCATCGAGTTCGGCCATCCCCGGTCCGCGGCGCCGCGGATAGACCGGATCACGATCCGGCTCCGCTGATCCGGTCCCGGCGTCGGGTCAGGCCGGGCCCAGCGCCGGTACCGGGTCCTGGCCGGCGCCGCGCCGGCCGCGGCGCAACGCCCGCACCGCGAAGCCGAACGCCACGGCCCAGCCGGCGACGATCACCGCGTACACGGTCGCCGAGACGGGCGTCGACGCGTCCAGCGCCCGCAGGATCAGCCGCGCGTTGGTCAGCACGATCACCCCGCCGACCGCCGCGCCGAGCAGCTGCGCGGGCAGCACCCGGACCAGGTAGGCCGCGATCGGCGCCGCGACGAGGCCGCCCACCAGCAGCGCCGCCACCATGGGCAGGACGAAGCCCTGGGTGCCCAGTCCGATGAGGAACCCGACACTGGCCGCGGCGGCCACCAGGAACTCCGAGGCGTCCACCGAGCCGATCACCTTGCGCGGCTCCATCCGGCCGTCGACCAGCAGGGACGGGGTGGCGATCGGCCCCCAACCCCCGCCTCCGCTGGCGTCGACGAAGCCGGCGACCAGGCCGAGCGGCCCGAGGAAACGCGCGCGCAGCGGCCCGGCCGCCCGCCGGGGGCGCAGCGGCCGGGCGAAGCGCAGCAGCAGGTAGACGCCGAGGGCGAGCAGGATGCCCGCCATCCAGGGGGCGGCGGCCTCGGTGGAGATGGCGCTGAGGAACGTGGCACCGGCCAGGGCGCCGGCGGCCCCCGGCACGGCGATCCGGCCGACCACCCGCCAGTCGATGTTGCCGAACCGCCAGTGGGCGAAGCCGGCCGCCAGGGTGGTGCCGATCTCCGCCAGGTGCACCGACGCGGACGCGGAGGCCGGCGCGACGCCGGCGAGGAGCAGCAGCGTGCTGGAGGTCATCCCGTACGCCATGCCGAGAGCGCCGTCCACCAACTGCGCGAACATGCCCACCACGGCCAGAATCAGCAGCTTGCGCACGCGATCACCTCACCTTCGACCCACCCCGGCTCCTACCTGAGCGGCCTATCCGATCGATTTGGTAGACAATCGCAGCGGGCCGCGCTCCGGTCAACCAGCCGTCCCGGCAAATGGGACATGGCGTGAGCGACGCCACGCCCGGCGCGGGCACCGGTGGCGCCGCCGCCGCGGCGGCGTTCAGGCGCCGACGCGGCGCAGCAGACCCTCCTGCACGGCGGTGGCGATGTGCCGCCCGTCGCGGGTGAACATGCGGCCGGTGGCCAGCCCACGCGCGCCCGAGGCCGAGGGGCTCCAGCAGTCGTAGAGGAACCACTCGTCGGCGCGGACCGGCCGGTGGAACCACAGCGCGTGGTCCAGGCTCGCCCCGACCACCCCGCCGGGCCCCCACACCTCGCCGTGCACGGACAGCACCGAGTCGAGCAGGGTCAGGTCGGAGGCGTAGGCCAGCGCGCAGGCGTGCAGCAGCGGGTCGTCGGGCAGCTTGCCGTCGATGCGCATCCACACCCGCTGGTACGGGTCCGCCGGCCGCTCGCCGGGCGCCACCCACCCGGGCTCGCCGACGTAGCGCACGTCGATCGGCCGGGGGATGACCGACCAGATGCCCAGCCGCTCCGGGTAGCGGGCCAGCCGGTCGGCCATCGTCGGCACCTCCTCGGGCCCCGGCACGCCCCGGGGCGCCGGGGCGTGGTGGTCCAGGCCCTCCTCCGGGCGGTGGAACGACGCCGACATGAAGAAGATCGGCCGCCCGTGCTGGTAGGCCACCGACCGACGGACCGAGAAGGACCGCCCGTCGCGGATGTTCTCCACCTCGTAGTCGATCGGCTCGCTCGGGTCGCCCGGGCGCACGAAGTAGCCGTGCAGCGAGTGCACCAGCCGGGCCGGTTCCACGGTACGCCCGGCGGCGACCAGTGCCTGGCCGGCGACCTGGCCCCCGAAGACCCGCTGCGGGCCCACCCGCGGACTGACGCCGCGGAAGCTCGCCGCGCCGCGCTGGCGCAGGTCCAGCACCTCCAGCAGCTGGTCGACGGCCTGCTGGCCGGTCACCGGCTCCGACGTCATCAAGCGCCCTCGACCGTCGCGGGGTCGACCAGCGAGCCGAGCCGGTGCACCCGCAGGGTGTTGGTGGAGCCCGGCGTGCCGGGCGGGCTGCCGGCCACGATGACCACGTACTCCCCCGGACTGCCCAAGTCCCGGCCCAGGCCGAGCAGGGCCTGGTCTACCTGGCGGAACATGTCGTCGGTGTGCTCCACGAAGGGCATCAGGAAGGTCTCCACGCCCCAGGAGAGCGCCAGCTGGTCGCGCACCTCCGGGGTGGGGGTGAAGGCCAGCAGCGGCAGCTCGCAGTGCAGCCGGGAGAGCCGGCGCACGGTGTCGCCGGTCTGCGAGAAGGCCACCATGGCCTTGGCGCCGATCGCCCGGGCGATCTGGGCGGCCGCCACGGTGAGCGCGCCGCCGTGGGTGCGCGGGTCGTGCCGCAGCCGCGGCACGCCGATCGAGCCGGCCTCGGTCGAGGTGATGATCCGGGCCATCGTGCTGACGGTCAGGATCGGGTACTTGCCCACGCTCGTCTCGCCGGAGAGCATCACCGCGTCGGCCCCGTCGAGCACCGCGTTGGCCACGTCCGAGGCCTCGGCCCGGGTGGGCCGGGAGTTCTCGATCATCGAGTCCAGCATCTGGGTGGCCACGATCACCGGCTTGGCGTGCTCCCGGCACAGCTGGACGGCGCGCTTCTGCACCAGCGGCACCTGGTCCAGGGGCAGCTCGACGCCCAGGTCGCCGCGGGCCACCATGACGCCGTCGAAGGCGTCCACGATCGCGTCCAGGCGGTCCACGGCCTCTGGCTTCTCGATCTTGGCCAGCACCGGGCGGCGGATGCCCACCTCGTCCATGACCGCGTGCACCAGTTTGATGTCGTCCGGCGAGCGGACGAACGACAGCGCCACCAGGTCGACGCCGAGCCGCAGCGCGAAGCGCAGGTCCGCGACATCCTTGTCGGACAGGGCGGGGACGCTGACCGCGACGTGCGGCAGGGAGACCCCCTTGTTGTTGGAGACCTGCCCGCCCTCCACCACCAGGCAGCGGATGTCCGGGCCGGCGACGCCGACGACCTCGACGGCGACCTTGCCGTCGTCGATGAGCAGGCGGTCGCCGGGGCGCACCTCGGCGGGCAGTCGGTCGTAGGTGCAGGAGACCCGCTCGGCGGTGCCCGGCACGTCGTCACTGGTGATCGTGACCACGTCTCCGGTGCGCCACTCGACCGGCCCGGCGGCGAACCGGCCCAGGCGGATCTTGGGGCCCTGCAGGTCAGCGAGCACCCCCACGGCCCGGTCGGTGGTGCGCGCGGCCTCCCGGACCAGCCGGTAGACCAGCTCGTGGTCGGCGTGGCTGCCGTGGCTGAAGTTGAGGCGGGCAACGTCCATGCCGGCGTCCACGAGGCCACGCAGCCGCTCGGGCGTGGCGGTGGCCGGACCGATGGTACAGACGATCTTGGCGCGGCGAGTCACGCTCATGAGGCTAGTCTCCACGGGTGAACGCCGGAGCAGGCGCCCCTCGACGGAATCGTGAACAACCCGGCCGACCGCCCGGAGCCCCGGTCACCGGGCCACGAGCGGCCGGTCGGTCGGCGCCACCGGCGCGGGCAGCTGCCCGGCCGCGCCCAGGTAGGCGTGGATCGCCGCCGCGGCCGCCCGGCCCTCGGCGATCGCCCACACCACCAGGGACGCGCCCCGGTGCGCGTCGCCGGCCACGAACACCCCCGGCGCGGCGGTCTGCCAGTCCGGCCCGCAGTCCAGCGCCCCGTAGGCGTTGCGGGCCACCCCGAGCTGGGCCAGCAGCGGCTGCTCCTCGGTGCCCTCGAAGCCGATGGCCAGCAGCACCAGGTCGGCCGGCAGCTCCCGCTCGGTGCCGGGCACCGGCGTGACGATCCGCCGGCCGTCGACCTTGGTCACGCTCACCTCGACGACGCGCACCGCGCGCACCCGGCCGGCGTCGTCGCCGACGAACTCCTGCACGGCCACCGCGAACACCCGCTCGCCGCCCTCCTCGTGGGCGGCGTAGCTGCGCAGGATCCACGGCCAGGTGGGCCACGGGTCCCGGGCCGCGTCGCGGGCCGTCGGCGGCTGTGGGTAGAGGTCCAGCTGGGTCACGCTGGCCGCGCCCTGGCGGTGGGCCACCCCGAGGCAGTCGGCGGCGGTGTCGCCGCCTCCGATGATCACGACGTGCCTGCCGGCGGCGGTCACCGCGGGCTCCGGCCCGCCGGCCACCGCCCGGTTGGCCGGCACCAGGTGCTCCATGGCCAGGTGTACGCCGGCCAGGTGGCGCCCGGGGGTGTCCACGTCGCGTCCGGCCAGCGCCCCGCAGGCCAGCAGCACCGCGTCGGCGCCCAGCTGGTCGACCGGCAGGTCCACGCCGACGTTCACCCCGGTCCGGAAGCGCACCCCCTCGGCGGCCAGCTGGGCCAGCCGCCGGTCGATGTGCTGCTTCTCCAGCTTGAAGTCGGGGATGCCGTAGCGCAGCAGCCCGCCGAGCGCGTCGTCGCGCTCGTACACGGTCACGTCGTGGCCCGCCCGGGCCAGCTGCTGCGCGGCGGCCAGCCCGGCCGGTCCCGAGCCGACCACCGCCACCGTCCGGCCGGAGCGGCGCGGCGCCGGCTGCGGAACCACCGGCGCCCGGTTGGCGATCTCGACCTCGACCTGCTTGATGGTCACCGCGCCCGGGGTGACCCCGTGCGGGTCGGCGATGGCCAGCACGCAGGCGGCCTCGCACGGCGCCGGGCACAGCCGCCCGGTGAACTCCGGGAAGTTGTTCGTGGCGTGCAGGCTCTCCGCCGCGGCGTCGAAGGCGCCGGTGCGCACCAGGTCGTTCCAGTCCGGGATCCGGTTGCCCAGCGGGCAGCCGTTGTGGCAGAACGGCACGCCGCAGTCCATGCAGCGGCCAGCCTGCTCCCGGATCAGCTCCTCGCCGGCCGGCGGGTACACCTCCCGCCAGTCGGCGATGCGCACCGGCACCGGCCGGCGCCCGGGCAGCCGGGGGCCGTACCGCAGAAAACCCTGGGGATCAGGCATGGACGACCTCCATCACGGCCGCGTCGACGTCCCGGCCGGCGGCGTGGGCGGCGCGCATGGCCTCGCGCACCCGCTTGTAGTCGCGCGGCACCACGGCGGTGAACTCGCCGGCCGCCGCCGGCCAGCGGTCCAGCAGCCCGGCGGCCACCAGGGAGCCGGTCTCGGCGTGGTGTCGGGCGAGCAGCCCGCGCAGCGCCTCGGCCTCCTCGGCGGTCAGCGGGTCCAGGTCGACCAGCTCCCGGTTGACCCGGCGCGGGTCCAGCCGCCACACGTACGCCCGGCCGCCGGACATGCCGGCGGCGAAGTTGCGCCCGGTCGGGCCGAGCACCACCACCTCGCCGCCGGTCATGTACTCGCAGCCGTGGTCGCCGACGCCCTCCACCACGGCGGTGGCGCCGGAGTTGCGCACGGCGAACCGCTCCCCCACCGCGCCGCGCAGGAACACCTCGCCGGCCGTGGCCCCGTACAGGATGGTGTTGCCGGCGATGACCTGCGCCGCCGCGCCGTTCCCGGCGGCCCCGCCCCCGGCGGCACCGCTGCCGGCGGCACCGGGCGGCGCCGCGGCGCGCGTGTCCGGTCCGGAGCCGCCCGGCGCGGCCAGGAACGGCGCGGCCGGGTCGGGGCGCACCACGACCCGCCCGCCGGACAGGCCCTTGGCCACGTAGTCGTTGGCGTCCCCGGTCAGCCGCAGCGTCACCCCGCGCGGCAGGAACGCCCCGAACGACTGCCCCGCCGTGCCGCGCAGGTCGAACTGCACGGTGTCGTCGGGCAGCCCACGGCCGCCGTGGCGGCGGGTCAGCTCGCCGCCGAGCATGGCGCCGACGCTGCGGTGCTCGTTGCGCACCGCCACCTCCGCACGGATCGGCACCCCGTCGGCCAGGGCGGGCCAGGCCAGTTCGATGAGCACGTTGTCCAGCGAGCGGTCCAGCCCGTGGTCCTGGCCGGTGGTCCGGCGCCGGGGCGCCCCCGCCGGCAGCGCCGGGGCGGCCAGCACCGGGCGCAGGTCCAGGCCGCGGGCCTTCCAGTTCTCCACCGCCGGCACGAAGTCCAGCAGCTCCACCTGCCCGACCGCCTCGTCGATGCTGCGCAGGCCGAGCTGCGCCAGGTAGCCGCGCACCTCCTCGGCCAGGAAGCGGAAGAAGTTCTCCACGAACTCCGGGGTGCCGGTGAAACGCTGCCGCAGCACCGGGTTCTGGGTGGCGATGCCCACCGGACAGGTGTCCAGGTGGCAGACCCGCATCATCACGCAGCCGGAGACGATCAGCGGCGCGGTGGCGAAGCCGAACTCCTCGGCGCCCAGCAGCGCCGCCACCACCACGTCGCGCCCGGTCTTGAGCTGGCCGTCGACCTGGAGCGTCACCCGGTCGCGCAGCCCGTTGCCGAGCAGCGTCTGCTGCGCCTCCGCCAGGCCGAGCTCCCACGGGGTGCCGGCGTGCTTGACCGAGTTGAGCGGGGACGCGCCCGTGCCGCCGTCGTGCCCGGAGATCAGGATGACGTCGGCCTTGAGCTTGGCCACGCCGGCCGCGATGGTGCCCACCCCGACCTCGGAGACCAGCTTGACGTGCACCCGGGCCGCCGGGTTGACGCACTTGAGGTCGTGCACCAACTGGGCCAGGTCCTCGATGGAGTAGATGTCGTGGTGCGGCGGGGGCGAGATCAGGCCCACCCCGGGGGTGGCGTGCCGGGTCGCGGCGATCCACGGCCACACCTTGTTGCCCGGCAGCTGGCCACCCTCGCCGGGCTTGGCTCCCTGCGCCATCTTGATCTGGAGGTCGTCGGCGTTGACCAGGTACTCGGCGGTCACCCCGAACCGGCCGCTGGCGATCTGCTTGACCGCCGAGCGGCGGCTGGGGTCGTAGAGCCGCTCCGGGTCCTCGCCGCCCTCACCGGTGTTGGACTTGCCGCCGAGCCGGTTCATCGCGATGGCCAGGGTCTCGTGCGCCTCGGCGGAGATCGAGCCGTAGGACATGGCGCCGGTGGAGAACCGCCGCACGATCGACTCGACCGGCTCCACCTCCTCCAGCGGCACCGGCGGACGGGCCCCGGCGCGCAGCGCGAACAGCCCGCGCAGCGAGCCGGACTCCGCGGCCAGCGCGTCCACCGTCGCGGTGTACTGCCGGAACACCTCGTACTGCTTGCTGCGGGTGGCGTGCTGGAGCAGGAACACCGTCTCCGGGTTGAACAGGTGCACCTCGCCCTCGCGGCGCCACTGGTACTCCCCGCCCACGTCCAGCCGCCGGTGCGTGCGCTCGGCCGGGTTCGCCGGCCAGGCCCTGGCGTGCCGGGCGGCCACCTCGGCGTGGATCTCCGCCAGCCCGATGCCGCCGATGCGGGCCGAGGTGCCCACGAAGTAGCGGTCCCGCAGGCTCGCGTCGATGCCGACCGCCTCGAAGATCTGCGCCCCGCAGTACGACGACACCGTGGAGACGCCCATCTTCGACATGACCTTGACCAGGCCCTTGCCGAGCGCCTTGACCACGTTGCGCACCGCCGCCGCCGGCGCCACGCCGGGCAGGGCGCCGGCGGCCACCAGGTCCTCCACGCTCTCGAAGGCCAGGTACGGGTTGACCGCCGCGGCGCCGTACCCGACCAGCACGGCGACGTGGTGCACGGCCCGGCAGTCGCCGGTCTCCACCACCAGCGCCACCTGGGTGCGGGTCTGCTCCCGCACCAGGTGCTGGTGCACCG
The DNA here is from genome assembly GCA_035553735.1 of Pilimelia sp. Classification (GTDB taxonomy): domain Bacteria; phylum Actinomycetota; class Actinomycetes; order Mycobacteriales; family Micromonosporaceae; genus DATMJT01. The sequence continues at coordinate 1,515 of DATMJT010000045.1, read as the reverse complement.
CGGCGGTCAGCAGCAGCGAGGGGATCGGGGCCAGCTCGGCGGTGGAGTCGCGGTCGGAGAGCACCAGGATCCGCACGCCGTCCTCGATCGCCTCGGAGACGTGCCGGCAGATCTGGGTCAGCCGGGCCTTGAGCGCCTCGGCGCCGCCGGCCAGCCGGTACAGGCCGGAGACCCGCACCGCCTTGAAGCCGGGCAGGTTGCCGTCCTCGTCGATGGACAGCAGCTTGGCCAGCTCGTCGTTGTCCAGCACCGGGTAGGGCAGCCGGATCTGCCGGCAGCTGGCCGGGCCCGGGTCCAGCAGGTTGCCCTCCGGGCCGATGGTGGTCGCCAGGCTGGTGACCAGTTCCTCCCGGATCGCGTCCAGCGGCGGGTTGGTGACCTGAGCGAAGAGCTGGTGGAAGTAGTCGTAGAGCAGCCGCGGGCGGGTGGACAGCGCGGCGATCGGGGTGTCGGTGCCCATCGAGCCGACCGGCTCGGCGCCGGTGCGGGCCATCGGCGCGAGCAGGATCTTCAGCTCCTCCTCGGTGTAGCCGAAGGTCTGCTGCCGGCGGCGCACCGAGTCGTGGGTGTAGACCACGTGCTCGCGGGGCGGCAGGTCGGCCAGCTCGATCAGGCCCACGTCCACCCAGTCGGCGTACGGGGCCGCGGCGGCCAGCTCTCCCTTGAGCTCGGCGTCGTCAACGATCCGCCCGGCCGCGGTGTCGACCAGGAACATCCGCCCGGGCGCCAGGCGCCCCTTGGCCACCACGGTCGCCGGGTCCAGGTCCAGCACGCCGGCCTCGCTGCCCAGCACGACCAGGCCGTCGGCGGTGCGCCACCAGCGGCCCGGGCGCAGGCCGTTGCGGTCCAGCACCGCGCCGACCACGGTGCCGTCGGTGAACGCCACCGCGGCCGGGCCGTCCCACGGCTCCATCACGCTGGCGTGGAACTGGTAGAACGCCCGGATCGCCGGGTCCATGTCCGGGTCGTTCTCCCACGCCTGCGGGATCATCATCAACACCGCGTGCGGCAGGCTGCGCCCGGCCAGGTGCAGCAGCTCCAGCACCTCGTCGAAGGTGGCCGAGTCCGACGCGCCGGGCGTGCACACCGGGAACAGCCGGCGGATGTTGCCCGGCAGCAGCGGGCTGGCCAGCAGCGCCTCCCGGGCGGTCATCCAGTTGCGGTTGCCCCGGATCGTGTTGATCTCGCCGTTGTGCGCCACGAACCGGTACGGGTGGGACAGCGGCCAGGACGGGAAGGTGTTGGTGGAGAAGCGCGAGTGCACCAGGGCGATGGCGCTGGTCAGCCGCGGGTCGCCCAGGTCCGGGTAGAAGGCGGGCAGCTGCTCGGGGGTCAGCATGCCCTTGTAGACGAAGGTGCGGGTCGACAGCGACGGGAAGTACGCCGGCACGCCGCGCTCCCGGGTCTCCCGCTCGGTCTGCCGGCGCACGCAGTAGACGGCCCGTTCCAGGTCCAGGCCGGTCAGCGGGGTGCCGGCCCGCGGGCCGGCACCCCGCTGACCGGCCTGGACCTGGA